>NZ_JAKGBU010000012.1:0-19712 GCF_021555155.1 Rhizobium alarense | reverse complement strand
TCCCGGAGGATCTGATGAAAACCCGCTCTCTGACCGCTGCCCTGGCGGCTGTGCTTGCGGCGTCCGTCTCGACGACCGCGCATGCCGATCCCGTCTTCAATCGTATTGCGTCCTTCGCCGTCGCGGACAACCTGCCGTCGGGCACCGACGCCAAGACGCCGACCTCGTCCGAGATCATCGCCGCCTCGGAAGACGGCAACGTGCTCGTCTATTCGGACAGCCCGCTGAAGGCGATCGGCTTCATCGACATCACCGACGCGAAGGTTCCGAAAGCTGGCGGCAGCGTGTCTTTCGACGGCGAGCCGACCTCGGTCACCATTGCCGGCGGCAAGGCGCTGGTCGCCGTCAATACCAGCGAGAGCTTCACCAAGCCGTCGGGCGTTCTCGTCCAGGTGGACGTCGCCTCGAAGGCGATCGACGCGACCTGCGACATCGGCGGCCAGCCGGACTCGATCGCTCTCAACAAGGACAAGACGATCGCCGCGATCGCCATCGAGAACGAGCGCGACGAGGACGTCAACGACGGCGAGATCCCGCAGATGCCGGCGGGCGACCTCGTCATTCTGTCGCTCAAGGATGGCGTCGTCGACTGCGGCTCGCTGAAGCATGTCACGCTGACCGGCCTCGCCGACGTCGCCGGCGACGATCCGGAGCCGGAATTCGTCTCCTTCAACAGCCAGGACGAAATTGCCCTGACGATGCAGGAAAACAACCACATCGTCATCGTCGACGGCAAGACGGGCGGGGTGAAGGCCCACTTCTCCGCCGGCAGCACCAGCCTCGAAGGCATCGACACGAAGAAGGACGGTGCGCTGAAATTCACCGGCGATCTGAAGGACGTTCCCCGCGAGCCGGACGCCGTCAAGTGGCTCGACGACAACCGTCTCGTCATCGCCAACGAGGGCGATTACAAGGGCGGTTCGCGCGGCTTCACGATCCTCGACACGACCGGCAAGGTTCTCTACGAAAACGGTTCCGCCTTCGAGCGCGAGATCGCGAAGATCGGCCATTACCCCGACAAGCGCAACAAGAAGGGCGTCGAGCCGGAAGGCATGGAAGCGGCGAAATTCGGCGACGACAACCTGTTCTTCGTGCTCGCCGAACGCGCGTCTGTCGTCGGCGTCTACAAGGACACCGGCGCGGAGCCGCAGCTCCTGCAGCTTCTGCCGTCGGGGGTCGGTCCGGAAGGCGCCGTCGCCATTCCAAGCCGCAACCTCTTCGTGACCGCCAACGAGACGGATCTCGTCGAGGACGGCGGCGCACGCTCGCATATCATGATCTACGAGCGCGCCGAAGGCGAGGCGGCCTATCCGCAGATCGTGTCGTCGGAGAAGGATGGCGAGCTGATCGGCTTCGGCGCGCTTTCGGGCCTTGCTGCCTCCAAGGACCAGCCCGGCACGCTCTATGCCGTCAACGACTCGGTCTATGCCGCGCAGCCGACGATCTTCACGATCGACGCCAGCCAGAAGCCGGCAAAGATCACCGACGCGCTGCGGGTCACCCGCGACGGCGCGCCGGCCCAGAAGCTCGACCTCGAGGGCGTCGCGCTCGACGGCGAGGGTGGTTACTGGCTGGCCTCCGAAGGCAACACCGACAAACTCTACAGCCACGCGATCCTCCACGTGGACGCCAAGGGCGAAATCAAGCAGGAAATCGCCATTCCCGCCGAACTGCGCGCCGGCGAGAAGCGCTTCGGCTTCGAAGGCATCACCACGGTCGGCGAAGGCGACGACATGACGCTCTGGATGGCCGTGCAGCGCGAATGGGGCGATGACGAGAAGGGCTTCGTCAAGCTCGTCTCCTACAAGCCGTCCTCGGAAGAGTGGGGCGCCGTGCGCTACCCGCTCGAACCGAAGGGCGACGGCTGGGTGGGTCTTTCCGAGATCACGGCAAACGGCGACTATGCCTATATCGTCGAGCGCGACAACCTCATCGGCCAGGCGGCGAAGCTGAAGAAGATCTACCGCGTGGCACTTGCCGACCTGAAGCCGGCTGCCCTCGGCGGCGACCTGCCGGTCGTCAAGAAGGAGGAGGTCCGCGACCTCGTTCCGGACCTCAAGGCAACCGGAGGCTATGTCGTCGACAAGGTCGAAGGTTTCACGATCGATGCGGCCGGCAACGGCTATGTCGTGACCGACAACGACGGCGTCGACGATTCCTCCGGCGAGACCCTGTTCTTCGGCATCGGTCCGATGAACGCGATGTGATCGCACGAAGAGGATCGAAAAGCGGGAAGGCCGGGACATGACGCCCCGGCCTTCCTCGTCTCGAAACCTATCGTTGTCCGGCGGCTATTCTGCCGCGTGCTGCCGTCCGGCCGTCTCCGCCATGCCGTTGCCGTTGCGTGCCCGCTGCAACTCCTCCGTGCGCCGGCTGAGACAGGTGAGGATCTCGCCGAGCTGTGCCTTCTGATTGTCGTCGAGCGCCGAGAAGATCGCCTCGATCGTCTTGTGCTGCGGCTGCTGGGCGGCATTGATGACGGTGCGGCCCATCGCCGTGATCGACACGATCTTGGCGCGCCGGTCCTTCGGATCCGGTTCGCGCACCACGAGCTTGTCGCGCTCCAGCCCGTCGATCGCCTCCGTCACCGTGCGCGGCGCAAAGCCGAGCGCACTCGCGATATCGGTCGAGCGCAGCGGACCCTGACAGTCGAGCAGCAGCAGGAACTTGCTGCGCGCCAGCGACACGCCCTCGTCCATCATGCATTCGTTGAGCAGCCGGCTCACCTGGTGATAGAGCTTGAACATGCCCTGCGAGATGTCGATCGTCGTTTTCATGAGGTCCAATATAGTAATAGTGAGGGACCGCGTCAAAGACGGGCGACGGGGAGGGCCGGAATGTCCGGCGGGTTGCGGCGCCCGCGCCTGTCAGGGCAGGTCTTTTTCCATGAAGACGCTGAGCGGATCGGGCCGATATTCGGCAAAGGGCGCGCGGCGGGCAAAGCCGAAGCGCTCGTAAAGCGCGAGCGCTTCGACGTTCAGGACCCCGGTCTCGAGGCGCAGCACACTGGCGCCCATCGTTTGCGCCGTTGCCTGCAGCGTCGACAGCATGGCCTTGGAGATGCCGGCGCCGCGGGCGGACGGAACGACCCACATGCGCTTGATTTCCGCCCAACCGTCGAAAACAGCGATCGCCCCGGTTCCGACGGCCGTGCCGTCCATGGTTCGGGCGACGGCAAAATGGATGTTCGCGGCGCACACGGCGTCGAGCGGCAGGAAGTGGTTGCTTTCGGCGGGATAGAGCGACGCGCCATACGCCTCGCCCTCTGCGAGCAGCAAGAGCACGTCCTCAGTCGTCGGCTTTTCGAAACGGATCGTATATTCCACTGGTCGCTTCCGGCTCTGGGAATCGGGCCGGGGACAGCCACCGCCGCTCGATTTCCGCCGGTGCTAGCGTTGGCGATCGATTTTTGCAAGCGGACGCACGCACGCGCGTTGGTCGGCTACTTTGGCGGCGCTGCCTCGAGCGGCAGCGTCATGCGCTGGCGAAGCCCGCCTTCCGGACGGTTGGCAAGCGTCAGCTCGCCACCATTGTTCGTGATGATCTCGCGCGCGATGGCGAGGCCGAGGCCGGCGCCCGGATGGAACTTGCGCCGCCCCTCGTCGACCCGGAAGAACGGTTCGAAGACGCGGGGCATAAGGGCGTCGGGGATGCCGGGACCATCGTCGACGATCTCCACGACGGCTGTGTCGCCCTCGCTCGTGACGCTGATGCGGCCGGCGCCGCCATGGATCGCCGCGTTGGTCGCGAGGTTGCGCAGCGCGCGTTTGACGGCGAGCGGCATGGCGTCGACGGTCACCGTGCGGGCGGAGGCAACCGAAACGTCGAGGCCGATGTCGCGCAGCTCTCGTGCCGTCTCCTCGACAAGGCGGTCGAGCCGCAGCGGCTGGCGCGAGTCCGCGCTCACTTCCTCGCGCACGAGCCGGATCGCGCTGTCGGCGATGCGGTCGAGTTCGTCGATGTCCTTCAGCCAGGCCTCGCGCTCCGCGTCGTCCTCGAAGAACTCGGCGCGCAGCCGCATGCGGGTCATGGGCGTGCGCAGGTCGTGGCCGGCGGCCGCGATGAGACGCATGCGGCTTTCGACGGCGGCGTTGAGCCGGCCGGAGAGCCGGTTCATCGCGCGTGCCGTGACGCGCACCTCCTGCGGTCCGGTTTCCTCGATCGGCGGGATCACGCCATCGGGCCCGATCGAGAGAATCGTGCGTTCGACCATGCGGAAGGGCTGCGTCATGCGCTTGGCGGCGAGGATCGCGACGCCCGCGACGCCGGAAGCCACGAAGGTCAGGTAGAGCGCCAGCGAGAAGAAGGGAAAGCGTGGGCGTCGGGGGAAGGACAGATAGGCCCAGTCCGTCGCATTGAGTCTCACGGCGAGCGTCGACTGCCGGTGGTCGCTGGTCTCGAAGACCGCCAGTTGCGCGCCCGGCCGGACTTCGGCGAGCAGTTCGCTGAGCCGTTCCGTCATCGGCGGGTCGATCGTCGCGGCGGCGGGCGCCGGACCGATCTCCATGCCGGCCGCGCGCGCGATGGCGGCGTCGCCCTTGGAGAGATCGAGCGCCAGCAGCGCCTTCTCCACCATGGCCTGGCCGAACTGGTTGTCGCCGGGCCGCCGCGCGATAAACGTCGTCACCACCGCGGAGAGGATGATGACGCCGCTGATCGCCGCGATCAGCAGGATGGCGAAGCGTGTTGTGAGGGACCGCACGGCTATACCGCCACTTTCTCCACCGGGACCGAAAGCTGGTAGCCGCCGTTCCTGACCGTCTTGAACAGCCGGAAGACGCCGCCGTCGCCGAGCTTGCGGCGCAGCCGGCTCACCAGCACGTCGATCGACCGGTCGAACGGTTCGGCGCTGCGGCCCTGGGTCAGGTCGAGCAGCGAATCACGCGACAGCACGCGGCCGGGGCGGTCGAGGAAGGCGACGAGCAGGTCGAACTCGCCGCCGGTGAGGTCCACTTCGCGGCCGTTCGGATCAACGACCGTGCGGGTCTGGGTGTCGACGGCAAAGCCGGCAAAGCGGTAGTTTTCGGTTTCCTGCCGTACGGGTTCGGCCCGTCCCCGGCGCAGCACGGCGCGCGCGCGCGCCGCGAGCTCGCGCGGATTGAAGGGCTTGCCGAGATAGTCGTCGGCGCCGAGCTCGAGGCCGATGATACGGTCCACGTCCTCCTTGAGGGCGGTGAGCAGGATGATGGCGAGGTCGGCGCCCTGGTTGCGCAACGCCCGGCAGATATCGAGTCCGGAGCCGTCCGGCAGCATGACGTCGAGCACGACGAGGTCGATGCGGTGTTCCTTGAGTCGCGCTTCGCATTCGCGGCGGTCGGCGGCAAGCGTCACGCGGAATCCCTGGCCGTCGAGATATTTTCCAAGCAGGCGGCGGATTTCAGGATCGTCGTCGACGACGAGCAGATGCGGTGTGCGTTCCATCGCCCTTCATAGCAAATGGTTGCGGTCTTGGCACGGCGTCGCGGTCGGGTTCCGCCGGTGAATTGTTTCGAATCGTGACCGGGTTTGCGGCGGAAACGTTTCGTTACATCTTTGACGGCCGGGCGTCGCAAAGCGCTGCATAACCTTGCCGCGCTTCGCCCGCCGGATTGACCCGGAGAGGCCCGGAGGCGATGGTCGCGCCATGCCCTTCCGCTTCGTCCACACCGCAGACCTGCATCTCGATTCGCCGCTGTCCAGCCTGGCGCTGCGCAACGGCGCGCTCGCCGATCTGGTGCGCGGCGCGACGCGGCGGGTGCTCCAGCGCATCGTCGATCTCTGCATCGCCGAGGAGGTCGATGCCCTGCTCGTCGCCGGCGATCTCTATGACGGCTCGCAGACCTCCATGTCGACGGCGCTGTTCCTCGTTTCGGAGATGCGGCGCCTGGAGGCGGCGGGCATCCGCGTCTTCGTCATCCGCGGCAACCACGACGCCCAGTCGCAGATCACCCGCGAGCTGACCCTGCCGCCGAACGTGCACGTCTTCGACGGGCGCGGCAAGCCGGTGACGGCGGGCGCGCTCGGCAACGGCCGGCCGGTCGTCGTGCACGGCGTGAGCTTCGCCCAGCCGAAGGCGCCCGCGAGCCTGCTGCCGGCCTATCGCCGGCCGGTGGAGGACGCGGTCAATATCGGCATGCTGCACACCAGCCTTGCCGGGTCGCGGTCGCATGACGTCTACGCGCCCTGTTCGCTTGCCGACCTCGTGGCGCACGGCTTCGACTACTGGGCGCTCGGCCATATCCACCAGCGCACGCTGCACCACGCAGCGTCGCCGGTGATCGTCATGCCGGGCAATCCCCAAGGGCGCGACATCAACGAGGCGGGGCGGAAATCGGTGAGCCTCGTGACGGTCGAGGAGGACGGCTCGGTGGGCTGCGTCGAATGCGCGACCGCGATCGCCGTCTTCGAGCGCCTGACGGTCGATCTTCCGGGCATCGGCGAATGGGACGACATGCTCGCCCGCGTCCGGCAGGTGCTGGCGGCGGCGAAGGACAAGGCCGGCGACGCCGAACTCGTCGCGCGCCTGACGCTCTCCGGCGCCACGCCGCTCGCCTATGCGCTGCGGCGCGACGAGGACCTGCTCGCGGCCGAACTGCAGGCGGTCGCCGATGCCGTGTCGGGCACGTGGATCGAGAAGGTGGAACTCGGCGTCGCGCGCCCCGCCGCAACTGGCGGGGAGGGGGCCGTCGGTGCGCTCGCCGAACTCGGCGGCCTCATCGAGCGCGACGTGCTGGCGTCGCATGCCTATCGTGCGGATATCGCCGCCGCCGTTTCGGACCTGCTGCGCCAGCTTCCCCGCGAGGCGCGCGACCTGCTGTCGCCCGACGAGGCCGCCGAACAGGCGCTCATCGCGGCGATCAGCGCGGAGGGCAGCGCCGAGGTTCTGGCCCGGCTTGCCGCCGCCGCCGAGCCAGGGGACGCCTGATGCGCCTCAACCGTCTCGATCTTTCCCGCTACGGCAAGTTTACCGACCGGACGCTCGACTTCGGCCGGCCGTCGGCCGAAGGCATGGACTTCCATCTCGTCTACGGCCCGAACGAGGCCGGCAAGTCGACGCTCTTCTCGGCCTATCTCGACCTCGTCTTCGGCATCGAGCGCACGAGCGCCTACGGTTTCCTGCACGGCTATCCGCAGATGAAGGTCGGCGGAAGCCTGAGCGTCGGCGCCGCGTCCCACGACGTGCACCGGCTGAAGCGCAACCAGGGGTCGCTCGTCGGGCCGGACGACCGGCCGGTGCCGGAGACGCTCTTCCTGCCGGTGCTCGGCGGCATGGATCGTGCCGCCTACCAGATGATGTTCTCGCTCGACGACGAGAGCATCGAGCGGGGCGGCGAGGCGATCCTGAAGAGCGAGGGGGAGCTCGGCGCACTGCTCTTTTCGGCCGGCTCCGGCCTCTCCGACGTTGCGACGGGCCTCGACCGGCTGCGGGCGGAGGCGGACGTCTTCTATCGGCCGCAGGCGCGCAAGCATGATCTCGCCGCGCTGAAGGCGGATATCGAGGCGCTGGCCGACGAGCGCCGGCGGCTTGACGTCGCGGCGCGCGATTTCGGCAATCTGGTGCGCGAGCGCGAGGCGCTGGAGGCGCGCTACGCCGAAAGCCTGTCGCGCCGCGCCGCCACGCGGGCGGCGATGGACGAGGTGGAGCGGCGGATCGGCGCGATCCCGCTGCTCGGGCGCCTCGCCGGCCTGCGTGCCGAGCTTGCCGCCTTCGAGGCGGGCGACGCGCCGCCGCCCGAATGGCGCGACGCGGTGGCCCGGCTGTCGCGCGAGGAGGCCGAGATCGACGCGCGGGCGGAACGGCTCGACCGCGATCTGGCGCAGAAGACCGAGGCGCGCGACGCGCTGGTGCCGGACGCGGCCATCCTCGCCATCGAGGACGAGATTTCAGCCGTCGCGGCATCACCGCTCGAGGCGCGCTTCCGCACGGCGCAGATGGATCTTGCCGCACGCGAGGCCGACCGGACGCGCGGCGAGGCGGAGGTTGCCGCGGCCCTGCGCGCGCTCGATGCGCCGGCGGGAGCGGACCCCGCGACCCTCGTGCTGCCGGCCGCCATCATCGAGGCGCTGTCTGCCGCTGCGGCGCGCTGGTCGGGCCTGCGGGAGAAGACGGCGGCGGCCGAGCGCGAGGCGGCGGAGGCGGCCCGGCTGCTCGGCAAGGCGGACGACGGGGCGAAGCGGTTCGGCGAACCCGCGGCGATGCCGGTGGCGGACGACCTGTCGGCCGCGCTGCGCGCCGCGCGGGCCGGCGGGCTGGTGAGCCGCCTCCGCGATGCCGAGAGGCTCGTCGCACAGGCTCAGGCGACGCTCCGGCCGCTCGCCGAAAATCTGGCCCCGTGGACGGGAGACCCGGCGCAGCTTTCCGGCCGGCCGGTGCCGGCCGCCGACACGCTGTCGGCCTGGCGGCGTCGGCGCGAGGCGCTTGCCGAGCGGGAGCGGCGGTTCGCCGAGACACGGGCTGCGCTCGCCGCGGAGCGGGCGGCGCAGGCGGCACGGCTCGACGGCATCCGCGCGGAGTCGGACGTCATGCCGGACGCCGAGGCGCGGCACCTGCGCGAGGCACGCGATGCCGCCTGGCGACGGCACCGGCAGGCGCTCGGCGAGGAGACGGCGGCGACCTTCGAGGCGGCGCTCGCCGCCGACGACGCGGCCGCCGCGCGACGGCTCGCCGAAGCCGGGCGGCTCTCCGACATGCGGGCCGCGGCGCGGGCACTGGCCGAGGCCGAGGCGCGGCTTTCGGTGCTGCCGGACGAGGCGGCCGCGATCGCGGCGGAGCGGGTGGCCGTCGACGGCGAGATCATGCGGGCCGCGGCCGCGCTCGGCCTGCCGGAGGCGCCGGATATCGACGGGCTGGAGGACTGGTTACGCCGGCGTCAGGCGGCGGCGGAGGCGGCGGCGGTGCTCGACCGCTGTCGGGCGGAGCTCGCGGTGCTGCGCGCCGAGGCGGATACGGTTTCGCGCCGCCTCGCAACGCTGCTCGGCGGCGAGCCCGTGTCGGCAACCGCAGCGGCGCTCGAGGAACTGTTCCTCGTCGCCGAGGACCGGTTGGCCGCGCTCAAGGACATGGCCGCGCGCGCCCGGGCCGCCGCCGAGGCGCTGCGCGATGCGCGCGAGGCGGTCGAGCAGCGCGAGGCCGCGCACCGGCAGGCGTCGGCAGAGCTCGCGCGATGGACGGAAGACTGGACGGCGCTTCTTGCGGGAACGTGGCTCGGCGACTGCCGCGCGCCGGAGGCGGTCGCCCGTCTCGTCGTGCCGCTGCAGGATCTGGCGCGGCGGCTCGAAAGCACGCGCGAGCTGGATCACCGGATCGAGGCCATGCGGCGCGACCGGGCGGCCTATGCCGAGCAGGTGCGCCATCTCGTGGACCGGCTCGGCCTCGATGACGACGGTACGGACCCGCTGCGGGCCTTCCAGACGATCGTCGGCCGCCTGCAGCAGGCCCGCGACGAGCGGCGGCGGCAGGCCGCGCTTGCCGCCGACGTCGCGACGCTGGAAGAGGAGCGCGCGCGGCTCGACGAACGGCAGCGCACCCACCGGGCCGATGCGGCGCGCATCCTCGCCGCGCTCGGCGTCGCGACGCTCGACGAGGCGGCGGCGCGGCTCGGCGAATTCGCACGCCGGGAAACGCTCCGCCAGCGGGTGGACGAGACGGCGCTCGACCTGACCCGGCAGCTTGCGACGGCGACCGTCGAGGAGGCCGAGGCGCGGCTCGCGGCGACCGACGAGGCCGGCCTCCAGCTCGAACGGGCCCGGCTCGCCACGGCCTTCGAGGCCGAGGACGCGGAATTGCGCGACCTGCATGCCACCCGCATGACGCTCTTCGACACGATTGCCCGCATCGGCGGCGACGGCACGGTCGCGGCGATCGAGGAGCGGCGCCGCACGCTCGTCGTCGAAACGGCCGAGCGCGCCTGGCGCCACCTGTCGCTGCGCGCCGGCATCCTAGCCGCCGAGACGGCGCTGCGGCTCTACCGCGACCGCCATCGCAGCGACATGATGCGCCGGGCCTCCGACGCGTTCCGGGTCATCAGCGGCGGCGAATATTCCGGCCTCTCGACGGTGATGGAGAAGGACCAGGAACTGCTGATCGCCGTCGCGGCGGCCGGCGGCTCGAAGCTCGCGCGGGAACTGTCCAAGGGCACGCGTTTCCAGCTCTATCTGGCGCTGCGCGTCGCCGGCTACCACGAGATCGCCGCGACGCGCGAGACGCTGCCCTTCATCGCCGACGACATCATGGAGACCTTCGACGACGGACGGTCGCTGAACGCGCTGAGGCTGATGGCGGAGATGTCGCGGGCAGGGCAGGTGATCTACCTCACCCACCACCAGCATCTCTGCGACATCGCGCGCGCGGCCTGCCCGTCCGTGACGATCCACGAACTGTGACGGCGAAGCGCCGAGGGCGTCAGGCGAAGGCCTGCTGCAGGATGTGCATGGTGGCCATGAAGCCCGCGACGAGCACGCCGCCGATCACGACGACCGAGGCCACAAAGACGAGGCCGCCGGCGAGCACCCAGACGCCGTCCCGCTCCAGCATGCCGAAGGCGAAGAGGCAGATGGCGAGCGCCGGCAGGATGTTGCCGAGCGGCAGCGGCAGGAAGAGAATGATCGCCAGCACGAGACAGAGCCCGCCGATGATATTTTCCGCCGGCGGATAGGTCAGCAGTGAAAGGCGCGGCTGCAGCATGCGTTCGGCGCGCGCGATCCAGGGCGCCGCCCGCTCCGTGACCGCCGAGAAATCGGACCTGGTCATCGATCGCCGCGCGATGACGTCGGGCAGCCAGGGCGACTTTCCGAGCATCATCTGCGCCGCGAGGAAGATCAGCGGCGCGCCGAGGATCGCTGAGGTGCCGGGTGGTGTCGGGACGAGATTCGGCACGGCGAAGATCAGCATCAACGCGCCGAAGGTGCGGTCGCCCATGGCGGTGAAGAGATCGGCGACGGAGATCCGGTCGCGCTTTTCGTCGGCCGCCAGCATCGCGAGGATTTCGGAGAACCGGCGCCGCGGCTCGCGCCGCCGCCCGTTCGCCGCCGCGTCATAGCCGATTTGCTTGTCGTCGCCATTCACATCCGCCGTCAACAGGTCGCTCCGTCCTCGTTCGCCCTGCCGCACCGTAGCCCGTCCGCGTGACCAAATTGTAACGTGTGCCAGGCCGAAGGCGGCCCGGGCGCCTCGTGCGGGACAGGCATGCCGGTTGCGCCGTGTTCCGGCCCGCTTTGTCGTCTAGCGTCGGACAGGCGCACCGGCGGCGGGCTTGACAGCATGCGGCAGCGGTGGTCTTACGCTCCGCGAGACAACGGCCTCCGGCCACGGGCAGGGCATGAACCGGCAGACGACAAATGACGGGACGATGCGGCGGCGCCGGCTCCAGGCCGCGGGCGGCCTCGGATTCGTGTTCGTCGTTTTCGCCTTCCTGCTGTCGCTCGTCGGCGCCGGCGGCGCGCCTGCGGGCTCGCCGCTCGCCGCCGCGCGCTCGCAGCCGGCGGAGCAGGCGGCCGACGGCGGCCGCCAGTCGATCGCCCGCGCCAAGCGCGGCGGGCCGCTGACCGCCGGCGGACAGGTGCCGCGCGGCGAGGCCTCGCTGCCCGCCGGAACCGCCGCCGAGCGGCGCGTCGTCAAGGCCGCCCAGGCGGCCGGCGGCGATGCCGGTGCCAAGCCCTTCCTTCCGCCCTCGGACGTCGGTGTTGTCTTCGCCACGGCGGATGAGGAGGACGATGTCCGCCTGAAGGCCCGCTATCCGCAGACCCCGGCCGTCCGCCATTTCGACGGCAGGGCGCCGCCCGCCCGTCTCGGCTGAGCCGGTCCGCCGAATGTTTCCGGCCTGACTTCCGTTCCATGCATATCACCGGGCAGCGTCGTCTTTTGCGGGACGCGCCCGTCATTATCAGGGTGGTTCACACCATGCGCATTTCCAAATGGTCGCTCGCGGCCTATCTCATCATCATTTTCTTCGGCGTCCTGACGGCCGTGCCGAACATCCTGCCGTCATCCGTGCTGCAGAGCTACGGGCGTTTCCTGCCGGCCAATCCGGTGACGCTCGGCCTCGACCTTCGCGGCGGCTCGCATCTCGTGCTCGAGGTGGACGCGGAGGCGCTGCGCAAGGCGCGCATCGACGTTGCCCTCAACGACATCCGTGGCATCCTGCGCCAGGACGGGCAGCGCAGCTCCGCCGTCCGCGCCAATGGCGACCAGCTCGTCATATCGCTGCCCGACCAGGAGGCGATGGACAAGGTCCTGCCGGACATCCGCAACCTCGTGGCGCCGACCGGCCTCTCGCTCGGCTTCGGCAGCGGCCAGCCGGACCTCGACGTCTCGACCGAGGGGACCGTGATCACGGTCGCGCTGACGGAAGCCGGGCTGCAGGAACGCATGAACGCGGCCGTCGAGCAGAGCCTCGAGGTCATCCGGCGCCGCGTCGACCAGGTCGGCGTCGCCGAGCCGCTGATCCAGCGCGTCGGCGGCGACCGCATCCTCGTCCAGCTTCCGGGCCTGCAGGACCCGACGCGGCTGCGCCAGCTGCTCGGCTCGACCGCGCAGATGAGCTTTCACATGCTCGACCAGACCGTCGACCCGAACGGCATCGCGCCGCGCGGCGTGACGATCCTGCCCGGTGCCAATGACGGCAACAAGTATCCGGTCGAGGACCGCGTCGAGATCTCGGGCGACCGGCTGGCCGACGCCAAGGCGGGCTTCGACCAGCGCACCAACGAACCGATCGTCTCCTTCACCTTCGATACGACCGGCGCGCGCCAGTTCGCGGACATCACCCGGGCGAATGTCGGCCGGCCCTTCGCCATCGTGCTTGACGGCAAGGTGCTGACGGCGCCGGTCATCCGCGAGCCGATCATCGGCGGTTCCGGCCAGATCAGCGGCAACTTCACGCCGCAGGAGGCGACCGTGCTCTCGGCGCTGCTGCGCTCCGGCGCACTGCCCGCGCCGCTGACCATCATCGAGGAGCGCAGCGTCGGCCCGAACCTCGGCAGCGACTCGATCCGCATGGGGCTCTACACGGGTCTCGCCGGCTTCGCGCTCGTCGTGGCGCTGATGGTCGTGCTCTACGGCGCCTGGGGCATGATCGCCAATGTCGGCCTCGTCCTGCACACGATCATGACGATCGGCGTGCTCGGCCTTCTCGGCTCGACGCTGACGCTGCCCGGCATCGCCGGCATCATCCTCGGCATCGGCATGGCGGTCGACGCCAACATCCTCATCAACGCCCGCATACGCGAGGAGACGCAGGCGGGCGCCGGGGCGATGAAGGCGCTCGATATCGGCTTCAACAAGGCCTACGCGACGATCCTCGATTCGAACGTCACCACGCTCTCGGGCACGCTGCTGCTCTTCTGGTTCGGTTCCGGCCCGGTGCGCGGCTTCGCCGTCACCATGATGCTCGGCATCGTCATCTCGATGTTCACGTCGATCACCGTCGTGCGCCTGCTGATGCGCGAGGTCGTGGTGCGCCGGAAGATGAAGACGCTCGACATCCCGTCGCTCTTCGGCCGCGTGCCGAAGATCCCGAGCTTCTCCTTCATGCGCGGCCGCTTCGTCGCCATCGGCATGTCGGCCTTCCTGTCGATCTCGTCGGTGGTGCTGTTCCTCACGCCGGGCCTCAACTACGGCATCGACTTCGTCGGCGGCATCCAGGTCGAGGCGACCTCCAAGACGCCGATCGACATTGCCCACCTGCGCGAGCAGCTCGAAGGGCTGGACCTCGGCGAGGTCGCGCTCCAGGAATTCGGCCAGGGCACGTCCGTCCTGATCCGCGTCCAGCGCCAGCCGGGCGGCGAACAGGAACAGACGGCGGCGCTCGCCAAGGTCCGCGACCAGGTGGCCACGGCCGTGCCGGACTCGAGCATCGAACGGACGGAAGTGGTGGGCCCGACCGTCAGCGCGGAGCTCGCGCGTTCCGGCTTCCTTGCCGTCGCGCTGGCGATGATGGCGATCCTGCTCTACATCTGGTGGCGGTTCGAATGGCACTTCGCCGTCGGCGCCATCGCGGTGCTGCTGCTCGACATCACCAAGACGATCGGCTTCTTCGCGCTCACCGGCGTCGACTTCAACCTGACGGCGATTGCCGCCGTGCTGACGATGATCGGCTACTCGGTCAACGACAAGGTGGTGGTCTACGACCGCATGCGCGAAAACCTCAGGCGCTACAAGTCGATGCCCTTCTCGGAGCTGATCGACATGTCGATCAACCAGGTGCTGGCGCGATGCATCTTCACGTCGATGGCGACGGCCCTGTCGCTGGTGCCGATGGCGATCTGGGGCGGCGATGCGGTGCGGAGCTTCGCCTGGCCGATGATCTTCGGCGTCATCGTCGCGACCACCTCGTCGATCTATATCGGCGGGCCGATCCTGCTCTTCCTCAGCCGCTGGTGGACGGACCGCGAGGGCACGCGGCAGCCGGGCGCCGCGGTCGCCGCCGGCGAAGCCGCGACGACGGACGCAAAGTAGCCGCACGATCCACAGACCGACGGACGGACGGGCGCTTCGGCGCCCGTTTCGATTCAGATAAGGCGGGCGGGCGAGAAGGCGCCGGGCTCAACGCCCTCGCGCAGGAGCGCGGCAGGCAGCGGCCCGCCCGCCAGCAGCGCGGCGGCAAGCTGGCCGAGCGCCGGCGAGGTGAGGATGCCGGAGCCACCCTGACCGGCAAGCCAGAAGAAGGCCGGGTGGTCGCGCGCCGGCCCGACGACCGGCAGGCGGTCCGGTGCGAAGGAGCGCAGGCCGGCCCAGCTGCTCGCGATGCGCCGGACCTCGAGTGTCGTCGCCTCCTCGAGATAGTGGGCCGCATAGGCGACGTCGAGCTCCTCCGGCTGGGCGTCGCCCGCCTCGCACGGCGTCTCGTCGGCGGGCGACACGAGGAGCCGCCCGGCATCCGGCTTGAAATAGAACCGGTCCGCGATATCGCTGACCTCCGGCAGAGCGGCGGCGTCGGTGCCGTTCGGCAGGTCGACGGTGATCGCCGTGCGCCGGTGCGGCACGATGCCGAGGGGCTGAACGCCGGCCGCTGCCGCGACGGCGTCCGCCCATGCGCCCGCCGCGTTCACCATCGTCGCGGCCGCAAAGGCGCCGGCCGTCGTCTCCAGCGTCCAGCGGCGGCCGTCATGCCGGGCCCCGCAGAGCTCCGCGCCGCTCGTGACGGTCGCGCCGTGACGCCGCGCGCCGCGCAGATAGCCCTGGAGAAGCTGGTCGACGTCGATGTCCCAGTAGTCCGGATCGAAACAGGCGGCGGCGAGATAGTCGGGGTCGAGGAAGGGGACACGGGCGAGCGCCTGCTCCGTCGTCAGCCGCAGCACGGCGGCACCCGCCGCATCGGCGCGGCGGTAGGCTGCCTCGACCTTCGCCTCCTGGCCGGCGGTGCCGACGAGGACTGCGCCGCGGCGGGCGAGCAGCGGGCTTTCGGCGAAGCCGTCCGGCG
Source organism: Rhizobium alarense (assembly GCF_021555155.1). Lineage (GTDB taxonomy): Bacteria > Pseudomonadota > Alphaproteobacteria > Rhizobiales > Rhizobiaceae > Rhizobium_D > Rhizobium_D alarense. The sequence continues at coordinate 4,314 of NZ_JAKGBU010000012.1, read as the reverse complement.
GCGTCATCATGAAGCCGTGGCTGGCGCGGGCCAGCGCGTTGACCGCAGGGGCGTTGTCGCGCAGCGTGAATTCGGCGGCGGAGCGGCCGGTGCTGTGATAGCCGGGCGCCGTTTCCCGCTCGATCAGCAGGACGGAGCGCTGCGGCGCGAGGAAACAGGCGAGCGACGCGCCCGCGATGCCGCCGCCGATGATCGCGATGTCGTAGCTTGTCATGGTCGTCCCGCCGAATGCCGTTGTCCGGCAAGCTCTAGGCGAAGGTCGACCCCTTCTCAAATTTATAGGTGTGAAAGTCGGTATCAATCGGAGTGATGCTGCTCGGCATGCACCCAGAGCGGCACGCCGGCCACATGGGCGAGGAAGGCGCGCTCGGCGGAGTTGAGCGCCGCGGCGGGGTTGGTGATCCGGAAGGTCTCGACCATCGGCAGGGGGGCATAGGGCGGGAGCTGCCACAGCTCGCCCCGCCCGACGGCCGTCCCGGTCAGATGCTGCGGCAGCATGCCGATCCCGGCATTGGCGACGACGAGCCGCATGACCTCCTCGACATTGAAGGCGAGCGCGCGGACCTGCTGGCCGAAGGAGCCGATGGCGAGCACGGCGGTGACCGGTCCCATGTGCGTCCCGCCGAGCACGTCGGACAGGAAGCTGACATAGGGTTCGCCGTGCAGGTCCTCGACGGTCGCACCCGCGACGCCGAAGAGGCGGTGGCCGCGGCCGCAGTACAGCGCGTAGCTCTCCCGGCAGAACGGCACCTTCTCCAGTGTCCTCGGGATGATGCCGTCCGAGATGCCGATCGTCGCGATGCCGCGCTCGACCGAGCGGATGACGTCCGACGTCGTCTCGACGCGCACGCCGGCGGTGACCTTCGGATAGAGCCGGAAGAAGGCGGCGAGCGCCCGGTCCCATTCGGGGTTGATCGCGTGGCTGACCGTATGGATCGTGATGTGGCCCGTGACGTCCTCGCCGGAGGTCTCCATGGCTTCCGGAAGGCGGACGACCGCGGTGAAGATGTCGCGGCAATGCGCATGCAGCCGCTCGCCCGCCTCCGTCAGTTCGAAGCGGCCCGGCCGGCGGTCGATCAGCCGATGCCCGACGGTCTGCTCAAGGCGCTTGAGCGCCATGCTCACGGCGGGCTGCTGCAGCAGCAGCCGGTCGGCGGCGCGCGTGATGCTGCCTTCCTCGACGACGACCACGAAGGTCCGCAGCAGGTTCCAGTCGAGATTGTGCGCGAAGCGTTCGAGGCGGTTGAGCGGCATGGCGCTAGCTAGGACGGCAAAGGCGCCAATGGCAAGGCCGGTGCGCGGATCGCGCGCACCGGCCCCGGCAAAGGCAGTCCGTCGGCCTCACTTCATCGTATAGATGTCGATGGTGAAGTACTTGTCGTTGATCTTCTGGTAGGTGCCGTCGGCGCGGATCTCCTTGAGCGCCGCGTTCAGCTTCTCGCGCAGGTCGTTGTCCTCCTGGCGAACGGCGATGCCGACGCCGTCGCCGACGAATTTGGGATCGGTGATCGGCTCGCCGATCAGTTCGCAGCAGGCCTTGCCGTCGTCGTTCTTGGTGACCCAGTCAAGCAGCGGGATCATGTCGCCGACCTGCAGGTCGAGCCGGCCGTTCGCCATGTCGAGGTTCACCTCGTCCTGCGTCGGATAGAGCTTGATGTCGGCGTCGGGGTAGACGGCGGCGACATAGTCGGCCTGCGTCGTGCCGGACTGCGCGCCGATCGCCTTGCCCTTCATGCCCTCGTTGGTGAAATCCGTGATGCCGGCACCCTTGGCGGCGGCATGCGTCATGGCGGCGAGATAGTAGGGGTCGGTGAAGGAGACCTGCTTCTTGCGTTCCTCGGTGATGAACATCGAGGCGATGATCATGTCGTATTTCTTCGCCTGCAGGCCGGGGATGATGCCGTCCCAGTCCTGCGCGACGACCGCGCACTCGACCTTCATCCGGGCGCAGAGCGCAAGGCCGATCTCGACGTCGAAGCCGGCGAGGTTGCCGGCCGTGTCCTGGAAGTTGAAGGGCGGGTAGGCGCCCTCCGTGCCGATCGTCAGGCTTTCGGCCATGGCCGGCAGCGACAGCAGCGTCCCGGCGGCAAGCGCCAGCGCGACGAGTTTCGTTTTCATGGAAGGTTCCCCGTTTTCGTTGTGGATGGGGAACCGTACTGCCGCGAGCGGCATAAACGAAATAGATAGGCCTGATAGCCGACATTGCCCGGATTGATGCGCAGGACGGCCGGATCAACGGCGGCCCTGCGTCGGGAGCCGCTACCAGCGCTGGTGCACGTGCGGCGCGATCAGGCGGTAGTAGATTTCCCGCGTCGCCTCCATCACGTCTTCCGGGATGGCGGGAAGCGAGGCTGCGACGGCATTCGCCTTGGCCTGCGCGGCGTTGCGGGCGCCGGGAATGACGACGCTGACGGCGTCCTGCATGAGGATCCAGCGGAGCGCGAAGGCCACCATGCTCTGCCCCGCCGGCACGAGGGCGCGGATCTCCTCGACGGCGGCAAGGCCCGTCTCGAAGGGCACGCCGGCAAAGGTCTCGCCGACGTCGAAAGCCTCGCCGTGGCGGTTGAAGCTGCGGTGGTCGTCGGCGGCGAAGGCCGTCTCGCGCGTGATCTTGCCGGAGAGCAGGCCGCTGGCGAGCGGTACGCGGGCGATGACCGCAACGTTGTGCCGCGCCGCTTCCCTGAAGAAGAGCTGCGCCGGGCGCTGGCGGAACATGTTGTAGATGATCTGGACGCTGACGACATGCGGGAACTCGATCGCCTTCAGCGCCTCCTCGACCTTCTCGACGCTGACGCCGAAATGCGCGATCTTGCCCGCCGCCTTCAGGTCGTCCATCGCCTGGAAGACCTCCGGCCGGTAGTAGACCTCGGTCGGCGGGCAATGAAGCTGGACGAGGTCGAGGCAGTCGACGCCGAGGTTCTTGAGGCTGCGGTCGACGAAAGCTTCGAGATTGGCCCCGGTGTAGCCGTCCGCGACATGCGGCGAGAGCCGGCGGCCCGCCTTGGTCGCCACCATCGGCCGGTTGCCGCCGCGTTCCTTCAGCACCTCGGCGATGATTTTCTCCGAGCGCCCGTCGCCATAGACGTCGGCCGTGTCGATGAAGGTCATGCCCGCGTCGAGCGCGGCGTGGAGGGCGGCGCGCCCGTCCGCCTCGCTGACATCGCCCCAGGCGCCGCCGATCTGCCAGGCGCCGAAGCCGATGTCGGTCGTCGTGAAGCCGGTGCGGCCGAACTTGCGGTGTCTCATGGGAAATCCTCCGTCTGTCTGCCTCGTGGCGCGGGCGTAGCACTCCGCGCGAGGGCGGACAAGAATTTCTCCGCGGCGGCCGCTCAGACGGAAACGATCTCGGCCAGGAAGAACACGGCATCATCGCCAGCCGGGACGACCTCCGCGGTGCCCGCGCCGTCGAGCAGCAGGGCATCGAAAGGATGCATGCCGACGAGCCCGTCGCCCGTTGCAACGCCGAGCGGATCGAGCGCGAGCAGAAGCCTCGATCCGGACGCATCGGGCAGCGGCAGGGGGGATCCCTTGGCGGCGAACCGCGACAGCCGGTGCACATGGACGCCGCGGCGCGTCATGACGTTGAGGTCGGTGATCGGCCCGCCCGTGAGGCGGGCCGTGGTCGGCGCATCGGCGGGAAAGGCGAGCGGCGCGCTTTCCGGCGTCAGCAGTCGCTTACCGATCCCCTCGATCGAAAGTTCCATGCCGTTGCCCGACAGCACCGCGAGCGTGCGGTCGATGCCGGGAAAGACCGAGAACGGGCCGTCGCTCGCAACCGTCGCCATGCTGATCCGCCAGCCGAAATCCGAAAGGCCGGCGCCTTCTGGAAAGACGGCGATCTCGACCGTCTCGCCGCCGCCGTTTTTCCAGGGCATGCGGCGATGATCTGTGGAGCGGAGGAGCCGCATCCTCAGTTGCCGAGGATGCCGGGGAGCCTGAGGCCCTTGTCCCTGGCGCAGTCGATCGCGATGTCGTAGCCGGCGTCGGCGTGGCGCATGACGCCGGTCGCCGGGTCGTTCCACAGCACCCGGCCGACACGCTCGGCGGCGTCATCCGAACCGTCGCAGCAGATGACGACGCCCGAATGCTGCGAGAAGCCCATGCCAACGCCGCCGCCATGGTGCAGCGACACCCAGGTGGCACCCGATGCGGTGTTGAGCAGGGCGTTCAGCAGCGGCCAGTCGGAGACGGCGTCGGACCCGTCCTTCATCGCTTCTGTCTCGCGGTTCGGCGAGGCGACGGAGCCGGAATCGAGGTGGTCGCGGCCGATGACGACCGGGGCCTTCAACTCGCCGTTCCTGACCATCTCGTTGA
>NZ_JAKGBU010000119.1 GCF_021555155.1 Rhizobium alarense | reverse complement strand
GGTGATGGTCATGCGGATGATGGTGATCCGGGGCTTCGCCCGGCCCGCGCGGTCCGTGGCCGTGATCATGGTGGCCGTAATGCATGGCTTCCTCCTCAATAGGTCACAGGCTTGTCGATCAGATGCTTGTGCGAGCCGAGCTTGCCGTGGGCGACCATCGAGCCGAGCGCTTCCACGACCACACGCACGCCGAAGAGCGCCGTGATGTCCGAGGTGTCATAAGGCGGACTGACTTCCACGACCTCGAGCCCGCAGAGCCCCTCCGCCGCGACCAGACCGAGGATCTTCAACGCCTCGCGCGGCAGGAAGCCGCCAGGCTCCGGCCAGCCCGTACCCGGCACGAAGCCGCAGTCGATCGAGTCCACGTCGAAGGAGATATAGACCGCGTCCGCGTCCTTCCAGGCCAGTTCCAGGGCGATCTCGGCGGTCTTTTCCGGCCCCAGCTTCTCGATGTCGCCGATCGTCAGCACGTTGGTGCCGCGCTCGCGTGCCACCTTGACCCCGTCGCGCGGCACCTGCCAGCCGCCGATGCCGAGCTGCACGAGATTCTTCGGCGACACGTTCGGCAGGTTCGTCGCCCAGTACCAGGGCGTGGTGTGCATGCGTTCGTCGAGATCCTTTTCCTGGATGTCGATGTGCCGGTCGAAATGGATGATGCCGATGCGTTTCGAGGTGCATTCGGCAATGCCGCGCACGCAGGGGAACCCGATCGAATGGTCGCCGCCGAGCATGATCGGCAGCGCGCCGGAGGAGAAGACATGCGAGACGCCGCGGCTGATCTGGTCGAAGCTCTTCTCCAGGTTGGCCGGGATGGTGAAGACGTCGCCGGCGTCGCAGAGCGTCATCTGCTCACGCAGATCGACGCCCATTTCGTAGTTGTAGGGCGTGTAGAGCGCCGAGATACGGCGGATGCCCTGCGGCCCGAAGCGCGTGCCCGGACGATAGGTGGTGCCGCTGTCGAAGGGGATGCCGACGACGGCCGCGTCGTATTTGCCGACGTCGCGCACGTTCTCGACATAGGGCGCCTTGAGGAAGGTGTTGATGCCCGCGAAGTGCGGCAGTTCCCCGCGCGCAAAAGTCGGAATCCACTTGTCGGTCAGGCTGTCGGCGCCGGGCAGGCCCATTTCCTTGGCCCAGCGCTTCTCGCGCCCCCAGCCGGAACCCGGCAGATCCGCCTCCGCCTCCAGCGCCTTCCAGCCCTGGCTGTCGAGCATGTTGAAGTCCGGATGATGCCGGCGCACGTGCTCCGGGGCCGGGCGGAGGCCGGCATGGCGGGATCGGCGGACGGGGGGTTCACGCATGGGTCATGCTCCTTTGAGTTTCCTCTGCAGTCGGGGACGACTCGATCGGCTTCGAGAAGCCCAGCACCGGCACGGGGCCGTCCCGCGTCAGGTCGAGGTCGTAGATGATGCGGGCGCCGTAGCGGTGCGGCGCCTGCGGATCGATGCGCGGCTTGTCGAAGGCGAGCAGGCGCGTGCCGAGGCCGAAAGCCTCCTTGAGATCGTGGGTGACCATGATCACCGTCATGCCCCGCTCCTTCCAGAGCGGCCGGATCAGCGCATGCATCTGGGCGCGCGTACCGGGGTCGAGCGCGCCGAAGGGTTCGTCGAGGAGCAGGACCTTGGGTTCGCGTGCGAGTGCCTGCGCGATCGCGAGCCGCTGCTGCTGTCCGCCCGAGAGAGCGCTGGGATACTTTTCAGCATGCGGCCCGAGCCCGACCGCATCGACCAGCGCGCTGGCCCTTTCCGCCGCCGCGCGGCGGCGGGCGCCGAACAACTTGCCGAGAAACGGGCTTTCGGCGAATTCGTAGCCTGCGAGCACGTTGCCGACGACGCTCAGGTGAGGAAAGACGGAATAACGCTGGAAGACGACGCCGCGGTCCGGCCCCGGCTCGCCGGGCAACGGCTTGCCGTCGATCAGGAACCGGCCGCGCGACGGACGCTCCTGGCCCAGCACCATGCGCAGGAAGGTGGACTTGCCGCAGCCGGAGGGGCCGACGACCGACACGAATGCGCCCGAGGCGATATCGAGGTCGACATTCTCCAGCACGATCTGGTCGCCATATTCGACCCAGACGTTGCGCACGGAGATCGCACTCATCAGCGTGCCTCCTGCGCATAGGCCCAGGGAAAGCCCCGGCGGGCGATCCAGGCGAGGGCGGAATCAAGCAGATAGGCGAGCAGGGTGATCCAGGCGACGTAGGGCAGGATGACGTCCATCGCCAGATAGCGGCGCACTAGGAAGATGCGGTAACCGAGGCCGTTTTCGGCGGCGATCGCTTCCGCTGAGATCAGGAAGAGGAAGGCGGGACCGATCGAAAGGCGAAGCGATTCCAGCAACCGCGGCATGGCTTGCGGCAGTGCAACCCGAAGAACGGCCTGCCACGTGGAGGCACCGAGCGTCTGCGCCTTGATGAGCTGCTCGCGCGGGATGGCGCCGACGGTCATTGCAAGATCGCGGACGAGAAACGGCGCGATTCCGACGACGATAAGTACGACCTTCGAGAGTTCGCCGAGACCGAAGACGATAAAGAGGACGGGCAGCACAGCCATGGGCGGCACCATCGAGATGACAGCCACCAGAGGAGAGAGTCCGGCGCTCGCCATGGGCAGGATGCCAAGCATCAGGCCCAGGACGAGCCCGATCGCGGCGGCGATGCCGATGCCGAGCGCCAGTCGCTTGAGGCTCGCCACCGTGTCGGACCACAGCAGGAACTCGCCCGAGCGCCGGTCGGGCGTCAGGGCCATGCGCTCGACGGCGGCCCCCATTTCCGAAATCGGCGGCAGCAGCTTGTCGGCGGGATTGGCAGCCCGGCGCTCGGCCGAGCTGACGACATAGATCAGCGCGACAAGCAGGAAGGGCAGGATGGCGAGCAGGAGACGCGTCCCTCCCGTCGGCACGATGTTCATGGCACGCCGCATGCGAGGCTCCCAAAGTCCGTTGCGGAAACTGCCTGAGAAGGAGGCGCGAACCGCCCGGCTCGCGCCTCCTTCGCTCTCAGAGCGCGCCGTCGGCGGCCATCTTCATGAAGCTGGCGTCGAAGCGCAGCTTCACATTGTCCTTAGAGCCGAGCACGTCGCCGTTCGGAAAGGCGATACCCACGACATCCTTGTCCGCGGCCCCCTCGCCGAGCAGGCCGTGATCGAAGGAGAAGGTGCGCACCAGATCCATCGTCTTGATCAGCTCCTGGCCCTCGGTGAAGGAGACCGCTTCGGCCGGTGTGGCGAAGAGCTTCGTCGCCGCGAGCTGTTCGTCGTAGCCCGCAAGGTCGGTGCCGGAGAGCGCACCCATGGCGGCACGCGCCTCCTTGCCCTTGTCGCCCGGGTCGGTGACGAGCGTCATGGTCTCGTACCAGATGCCCGCCAGCGCCTTGCCGAAATCGGGATTGTCCGCCAGCACCGTCGAATTGACCATGAGCGCATCGATGATCTCGCCCGGAACCTGCGCCGAGTCGAAGACGGACGCGGTGCCGGGCTCGGCCTTCACTTCCGCGAGCAGCGGGTTCCAAGTGACGACGGTCGTCGTCTCGGGCGATTTGAACGCGGCAACCATGTCCGCGTCCGAGGTGTTGACGACTGTCACGTCCTTCTCCGCAAGTCCGGCGGTTTCGAGTGCGCGCGCCAGCAGATAGTGTGACACCGAAAGCTCGACCAGGTTGATCGTCTGGCCTTTCAGGTCGGCCGGCGTCTTGGCGACTTTCGAGACGATCCCGTCATTGCCGTTGGAGAAGTCGCCGATGATGACGGCCGTCGTATCGACACCGCCGGCGGCCGGGATCGTCAGTGCGTCCATGTTGGTCATGGTCACGCCGTCGAACTTGCCGGCCGTATACTGGTTGATCGACTCGACGTAGTCATTGATCTGCGTGACATTGATGGTGATGCCGTATTTGTCGGCCCATTTCTTGACGATGCCGCTGTCGGCGGCATAGGGCCAGGGCATCCAGCCCACATAGATCGTCCAGGCGATGTTGAACTCCTTCTTGGGCTCCGCATGGGCGGAAACAGCCAGAAGGCTGAAGCCCAGGAGCCCCGCGGCGAATGCCCGGAAGGCGCGGCGAATGGATGGAAATGTCTCATGGCGCATCGTGTGTTCCCCTGTTGACTGGGATCTCACGCAACGCTCATCTCCGGAAATCTCGACACGGGATCTCCAGGGCAACGAAGGTCGCTGCATGAGTCTCCCGGGCTTTTATCCCGCCGTGAACCCGATGGATGTCTCCCGATCGGGGCGTTTCTCTCGGTCCAGTCGTGCCTGAGGAGCACCGGAACCCTAGAAACTTTAGAGAAGTCTAGAGGCTTTTCCCCGCATTGAGAAGATTAAATACTTGAAAATACTGCATATTTAGTCGGCATTAGCGATTGCGTATTAGGCATCATGCGGAAATATTCAGCAGGGAGCTGCGAAGGCCGACTCTATGGCCAGGCCGCGTAGGAAGTCTCCTCGCGCACGTGCCGGCTCGCAAGACCCGCACGGCGGTCACGCGGAGAAACACCGGCCAGGCGCTTGAAGAACCGGCTGAAGTAGGCGGCGTCCCGAAAACCGAGCGCTTCGGCGACCTGCGCGATCTGCAGGCTTGAGCCGTCGAGCAGCATCTCGGCTTCCATCATCATGCGGGCATGGATGAGTTCCATCGGCGTGCGACCGGTCGCCCGCCGCACCGCGGTGTTCAGCCGGTCGGGCGTCACACCGAGCACACCCGCATAGTCGGCGAGCGACCACTGCTCGCGCATGTGCAGTTCGACGAGGTGAAGAAAGCTGCGCACCGTCGCGCGCGGCGACGGCTTCGGCTTTTCCATCGGCGGATTGACCCGTCGCCAGATGGCGATCAGCAGCAGCGCCAGGTGATGCCGGACGACCTCCTGCATGCCGGGGCCGTTCTCACGCAGTTCCGCCTCGATCGTCTCAACCGTCTGCACCATCTTGCGCGCATCGAGAAGGGTGATCTTCGCGCCGAGAATCGGCCGGGCAATTGCGTCGCGCACCTCCGTGAAGATCGCGCCGCCCGGCATGGCGGGCCCGAGCGCCAGTTCGGGAACCGCGAGCGCCGCACCCTCGGCGCCCGCTTCGAAAATCACCGCGCCGCGTTCGCCGGCCGGCGTCCAGACGATCGACGGCCCGGCAAGGGCAAGGTCGGCCAGCCCGAGCGACACCCGTCCACCGCCGGAAAGCAACAGAAATATCCGGTTTCGACCACCGCGGAAGGTCCAGCCGGATCGCGAGAGGGCACCGCGAAAAAGCCACGCCTCGATCGGAAGCGGCGGCGCCGGCATACCGCTTCGATGGTGCGGCGCAACAATTTCCTGCAAAGGCATAGTGTCGAATTCCTTCGCGTCAAAAGTACTAATATCTCTTCTAAATGTCTATTTCACCACCGATGAAGCAGGACTAGTCTGCTTTCCGTCAGGACGCGACGGCAGCCCGGAGGAGACGGGGTGGCTGTCGCCCCTTGGCGCGACGCCTGCCGGGGAGCAGGCCCTTTGGGAGGAATGCACAATGAAACGCATTGAACGCAGGCACGTCCTGCGCGTGATGGCGGCTGCCTCGGCGCTGCTGGCCGCCGGCATCGCACCGGCCGCACTCGCCCAGGACCGCACATCCGTGAAGATCGGCTACGCCATTTCCAAGACCGGCCCGAATGCCGGCGGCGCGGGCATTACGACGCTGCCGAACTACCAGCTTTGGGTCAAGGACGTGAACGATGCCGGCGGGCTGGAACTGCCGGACGGCGCGAAACTGCCGATCGAAGTGATCGAATATGACGACCGCTCGACGTCGGAGGAACTGGTGCGCGCCATCGAACGCCTGGCGACGCAGGACGAGGTCGATTTCATCCTGGCGCCCTGGGGCACGGGCTTCAACCTCGCCGCGGCACCGCTTTTCGACCGCTACGGCTATCCGCAACTCGCCGTCTCGGCCGTAACCGACAAGGCACCGGATTTCGTCAAACGCTGGACGAAGAGCTTCTGGATGCTCGGCGGCGGCCACGACTATGCCAAGGCGCTGGCCGACATCCTCGCCAAGGCGGCGGCCGACGGCATGATCAACAAGCAGGTTGCCATGGTCTCCGTCGCCGACGGCTTCGGCATCGACCTGGTGACGGCCGCCCGGCCCGCCTTCGAGGAGGCCGGCATCGAACTCGTCTATGACAAGACCTATCCGGTCGGCACCTCGGACTTCTCGCCGATGATCAACGAGGCAAAGGCGAGCGGCGCCGACACCTTCGTCGCCTTCTCCTATCCGCCGGATACCTTTGCGCTGACCCAGCAGGCGCAGGTCGCCGACTTCAATCCGAAGGTGCTCTATCTCGGCGTCGGCACCGGCTTTCCGATCTATGGCAAGAACAACGGCGAGAATGCCAGCGGCATCATGAGCCTCGGCGGCATCGACCCGGCGAACGCAGAAAACGCCGCCTATCGCAAGCGGCACGAAGAGGTCATCGGCCAGGGCCCGGACTACTGGGGCAGCGTCATCACCTATGCCTCGCTGCAACTGCTGCAGGAGGCGATCAAGCGCAAGGGGCTCGACCGCGAGGCGGTTTCGGCGGAACTGTCGAGCGGTACGTTCCAGACGGTGCTGGGCGAGACGAAGATGGAGGACAACCAGCTTCGCAGCCTCTGGTGGACCGGCCAGTGGCAGAACGGCCAGTTCGTCGGCGTCGCACCTGCCGACCGCGCCGGCGCGAGCCAGCCGATCCTGCCGCGGCAGGCGTGGAAGAAGTAGAGGTCGCGACCGGCGTCGCCCCCTCACCCCGCCTCCGCTTCGCTCGGCGGACCTCTCCCCAGGGGGAGAGGAAATCCGAGGACGGTGCGGCATGGCCTCTTCTCCCTTCGGGGAGAAGGTGGCCCGCAGCGCCGGATGAGGGGGCTTGCCGGCTGCACCGGTCGGGCGCCGCAAGACACGCCGATCGGCCGCATTGTTGATATCATCCCGTCGATCCGACTGCGGACCGGCAGAGACTGAAGGAGCGGCCATGCTTGTCACGGCCTTGTTGTCCGGGCTGGTGCTCGGCGGAACCTACGCGCTGGTCGCCATGGGGCTGACGCTCCAGTACGGCATCGCGCGCATCATGAACCTTGCCTATGGCGAGACGATCATCGCGGCGGCCTTTCTCGCCTATGTGCTTTTCACCGGCCTCGGCATCAATCCGGTTGTCGGCCTGCTCGCGGCCGCGCCGCTCGGTTTCGGGCTCGGCTATCTGATCTACGGCCTGATGATGCAGCCGCTGGTGCGGCGGGCGCGGAGCCGGGAAAATCTCGAGATCGATTCCATCCTCGCCACCTTCGGCCTGCTCTTCGTCATCCAGGGCGTGCTGCTCGTGATGTTCGGCAGCAACTATACGAGCTACAGCTATCTCAATGTCGGCGTGAATGTGCTCGGCACCAACATCGCGGCCAACCGGCTGCTGGCCTTCGTCATGGCGATCGTGCTCGGCGGTGGTCTCTATCTGGCGCTGACCCGCACGCTCTGGGGCACGGCGCTGCGCGCTGTCGCCGTATCGCCCCCTTCCGCGCCGCTCGTCGGCATCGACGTCGACCGGGCGGCACGCATGGCGTTCGCCATCGGCGGCGCACTTGCGGCGTCCGGCGGCGTCGTCATCTCGATGTACCAGACCTTCACCGCGACGGCGGGCGTCGTCTTCACCATGAAGGCGCTCATTGTCGTCATCATGGGCGGCGTCGGCAATGTGCTCGGCGCGCTTGCCTCCGGCCTCATCCTCGGGCTCGTCGAGACCTTTGTCGCCACCTATGTCGATCCCGGCCTGACGCTCGCCGCCACCTATCTGATCTTCCTCGCGATCCTGCTCTGGCGCCCGGCGGGCCTTTTCGGAAGGTCGGCGCGATGACCGGGCGCCCCCTCATTTCGCTCGGCCTTGCCGGCCTCGCCCTCGTCGTTCTCGCGGCCCTGCCCTTCTTCGCCGGTCCCTATGCGGTGACCCTGATGATCGGCATGACGGGCTATGTCGTGCTCGCCACCGCCTGGGGCCTGTTTTCCGGGCCGACGCGCTACGTCTCGCTCGCCACCGTCGCCTTCTTCGGCATCGGCGCCTATACGGTCGGCGTCTTCAGCGAAACGCTGCCCTATCCCGCGGTGTTGCTGGTCGCGGCCCTGATCGGCCTTGCCGTCGCGCTCGTCGTCGGTCTGGCGACGCTGAGGCTTGCCGGCGTCTATTTCGTGGTCTTCACCTTCGGCCTCGCGGAACTCATCCGCCAGCTCGTCACCTGGTACGAGGTCAACATCACCGGCACGCTGGGGCGCTACATCTTCCTGCCCGTGACACCCGAGGGCATCTACTGGCAGCTTCTGGCGCTGGCGGCGGCGACCTTCCTCATCTCCTGGGGCATCGGGCGCACGCGCTGGGGGCTGGCGCTGAAGGTAATCGGCGAGGACGAGGTGGTGGCAAGCCATTGCGGCATCGACATCACACGGCTCAAACTCGCGCTCTTCGCGACGAGCGCTGTCATCATCACGCTCGTCGGGGCGATCCAGGCGCCGCGCTGGACCTATATCGAGCCCTCCATCGTCTTCAACCCGACCATCTCTTTCCTGACGCTGATCATGGCGCTGCTCGGCGGCGCGGACCGGCTGTGGGGGCCGCTGTTCGGCGCCATCCCGCTCTTCCTGCTCTTCGAGTGGCTGTCGGCGAATTTCCCGAACCACTATCCGATCATCCTCGGCCTCGTCTTCATCGCCATCGTCTTCGTGCTGCCGAAGGGCGTGCTCGCGGCGCTCGAGGCGAGGCGCGGCAGCGGAGGCGCAAGATGAGCGATCTCCTGACGCTTTCCGGCCTGAGCAAGCGCTTCGGAGGGTTGACCGCAGTAAACGCGGTCTCCTTCTCGCTGGCACGTGGCGAAGTGGTGGGCCTGCTCGGTCCCAACGGCTCCGGCAAGACGACGGTGCTCAACATGATCTCCGGCCTGCTGCCACCGACCGGCGGCACCATCGCCCTCAATGGCGAGCTGATCTCCGGCCTCGGCGCGCACCGCATCGCCACCAAGGGCGTCGCCCGCACCTTCCAGCTCGTGCGTGCCCTGCCCTCGCTCACCGTCGCCGACAACGTCATTGCAGCACTCGCCTTCGGCAGGCAGCGCCTCTGGGGCGCCAAGGCCCGCGACACGGCCCTTCGCCATCTTGCCGACGTCGGGCTCGCGACGCGGGCGGATCAGCCGGCCCAGTCGCTGACCTATATCGACCAGAAGCGCATGGAACTCGCCCGGGCGCTCGCCGCAGAGCCCGAACTGCTGCTGCTCGACGAATGGCTGGCCGGGCTGAACCCGACCGAACTTAAGGTCGGCATCGACCTGATCCGGTCGCTGACGGAGCGCGGAATTACCGTCCTGCTCGTCGAGCACGTCATGGATGCCATCCGTGCGCTTTGCGGCCGCTCAATCGTCATGAATGCCGGGCGCAAAATCGCCGACGGGCCGACGGCGGAGACGCTGAAGGATCCGGAGGTCGTGCGGGCGTATCTCGGAGACGGTCATGTTTGAGATCCGCGACCTGTCTCTCCACTACGGCCAGCACCTCGCACTCGACGGCGTCGCCGTCGCCGTCGGCAAGGGCGAGACCGTCGTCATCCTCGGCGCGAACGGCGCGGGCAAATCGTCGCTGCTCAAGGCAGCCGCCGGGCTCGTCAAACCCGACCCCGGCGCCGACATCCGCTTTGCCGGCTCGGATATCGGCGGACGCCCGGCCCATTTCGTGGTCGATGCCGGCATCGCACTGGTGCCGGAGGGGCGCGGCGTCTTCGGCGATCTGACCGTTGAGGAGAATCTCGCGCTTGGCGCCTATGCCAGGCGCGCCCGTGCCCATGCGGCGGCGAACCGCGAGTTCGTCTATGCCCTCTTCCCGAAACTCGCCGACCGCAGCCGGCAGTTCGTCAACACCATGTCGGGCGGCGAGCAGCAGATGGTGGCGATCGGCCGCGCGCTGATGTCGAAGCCCGACCTCCTGATGCTCGACGAGCCGAGCCTCGGCCTTGCCCCCGTCGTCGTCGGCGAGCTTTTCGCGGCGCTCGGGCGGGTGCGCGAGAGCGGGCTGGCGCTGCTCGTCGTCGAGCAGAACGTCAAGATGAGCCTATCGATCGCCGACCGCGGCTACCTGATGGAAGCCGGCCGTATCGTCGGGGAGAACACCGCAACGGCGCTTGCGAACGACGACGCGGTGAAGCGCGCGTTCCTCGGCGCCACCGTCTGAATTTTCGAACCAGGAGAAAACCATGTCTGTCCTTGGACTGAAGATCAACAATCTGGATCAGGCCGCCTCCGACGGGCGCACCTTCTCCCGCATCAACCCGATCTCGGGCGAGGTCGCGACGGAGGTTGCAGCCGCCTCGCTGGAGGACGCCCGCCAGGCGGTCAATGCCGCGGCCAAGGCCTTCCCCGCCTGGTCGGCGACTGGGCCGGGCCTGCGCCGCAAGCTGCTGCTGGCTGCCGCCGACAAGCTGCAGGCGAAGACGCCCGACTTCGTCGCCGCCATGGCATCGGAGACGGGCGCGACGGCCGGCTGGGCGATGTTCAACGTCGGACTCGCCGCCGACATGCTGCGGGAAGCGGCGTCTCTCACGACGCAGATCACCGGCGAAATCATCCCCTCCAACCGCCCCGGCTCGCTTGCCATGGGCCTGCGCCAGCCGGCGGGCGTCGTGCTCTCGATGGCGCCGTGGAACGCACCGGTCATCCTCGGCGTGCGCTCGCTCGCGACCCCGC
>NZ_JAKGBU010000118.1 GCF_021555155.1 Rhizobium alarense | reverse complement strand
GGTCTATGGCGATATCGGCACCAGCCCGCTCTATGCCTTCCGGGAGGCGCTGCGGCCGGTCTCCGAGGATGGCGTCGGCCGGGACGAGATCATCGGCATCATCTCCCTGATGATCTGGGCGCTGACCATTATCGTCACGCTGAAATATGTGCTCTTCCTGCTGCGGGCCGACAACCATGGCGAGGGCGGCACGCTGTCGCTGCTGGCGCTCCTCATGAAGACCGCCAACGGCCATGCCGCCTTCCTCTTTTTCATGGGAGCCATCGGGGCGGCGCTCTTCGTCGGCGATGCGATGATCACGCCGGCGCTCTCCGTGCTCTCGGCCGTCGAGGGCCTGAAGCTGGTGACGCCGGCACTGACCGACTACGTCGTGCCGATTTCCGTCGTCATCCTGGTCCTGCTGTTTGCCGTGCAGTCCTGGGGAACGGGCGCGGTATCGAAGTTCTTCGGGCCGATCACCGCGCTCTGGTTCGTCGTGATGGGCGCCGGCGGCATCGCCCATCTGTCGGACGACCTCGGCATTCTCGCGGCCTTTAATCCCGCCTATGCCGTCATGTTCGTCTCGGACGAAGGCCTCGTCGGCCTCGCCGTCCTCGGTGCCGTGTTCCTGACGGTGACCGGCGCGGAGGCGCTCTATGCGGATCTCGGCCATTTCGGGCGGCGGCCGATCCAGTGGGCCTGGTTCTGCCTCGTCTTTCCGGCGCTGGCGCTCAACTATCTCGGACAAGGCGCGTTGGTGCTCAAGCACCCCGAGGCGATGTCCGACCCGTTCTTCCTGATGTTCCCGCAATGGGCGCTGCTGCCCGTGGTGATCCTTGCGACGGCGGCCACCATCATCGCCAGCCAGGCGGTCATCACCGGCGCCTTCTCGCTCGCCCGGCAGGCGATCCATCTCGGCTACCTGCCGCGCATGGAGATATTCCACACGTCTGAGACGCAGACGGGCCAGATCTATCTTCCCGCCGTCAACACCGTCCTCGTCTTCGGCGTCATGATGCTCGTCCTCATCTTCGGTTCGTCGGAAGCGCTCGCGACCGCCTACGGCATATCCGTGACGGGCGCCATGCTCGTCACGACCGTGCTTGCATTCGAGTTCCTGCGGGCGCGCTGGCGCTGGTCGCGCCTGGCGGCCGTCGCAATGCTCGCGCCGCTCTTCCTTCTCGAACTCACCTTCCTCGGCGCGAATATGCTGAAGGTGCACGATGGCGGTTACGTGCCGCTGCTGATCGCCGCCGTCGTGGTGATCGTCATGTGGACCTGGACGCGCGGCACCCGGATTCTCCACGCCAAGACGCGCCATAGCGAAGTGCCGATCGGCTCCTTCATCGCCTCCGTCGAAAAATCCGTCGCACGCCAGAGCGAGCATGCGCCGGTCATCGTGGCCGGTACGGCAATCTTCTTGACGAGCGATCCGGATTCCGCACCCGCAGCACTGCTGCACAACCTCAAGCACAATCACGTCCTGCACGAACAGAACTTCATCCTGACGGTCCGGACGACCAACACGCCGAAGGCCAATCCCGCCGATCGCTGCCGCGTGGAACGGCTGTCCGACCGTTTCGCCCGCATCGAGGTCCGATTCGGCTTCATGGAGACCCAGAACGTTTCCCAGGCGCTCGGCCAGGTGCGGAAGTCCGGCGCGAAGTTCGACATCATGTCGACCTCGTTCTATCTCGGCCGCCGCAAGCTGGTGCCCGACGCGCGCTCCGGCATGCCGATCTGGCAGGACCGGCTGTTCATCTGGCTCGCCAATGCGGCGATCGACCCTTCCGACTATTTCCGGTTGCCGGCCAACCGCGTGGTCGAACTCGGCTCGCAGGTCATCATCTGACGACCGGCATGATGCACCCGCTTCGGGCAGGCAGCGCGTTCACAAAAAAATTCCATCGACCAGATGACCGGTCCACCAGGCCGCGCTGCCGGTGAAGCGGATCAGGACGAGGACGACGCCGCTGATCGTTCCGCCCCAGAACATCGCGGTTCTCACCCTGCGCGCCTTCTGATCGAAGCCGCTGGTATCGGTGACCCAGTTCATCAGCATCAGCACGATCAGCAGCAGGATGTCGGAGGCCATCGAGAGGATGTGCCAGGGCGGCAGCGGCCACGATCCGCCGGGTATGAACACGCGCCACAGGCATTTGGCAACGAGATAGGCCGAAATCGCCAGAAAGACCGGCTGGGCCTTGATTGGTTCCGAGGGTGTGCTCACGACCTGCTCCAACCTTAAGAGCCGGTAGGGAACCATCTTCGCCGAGGCGTGGCAAGGCTCCGCTGATGGTTGCCTCCGCATCGGGCGACCCCTCGTTAACGCTCCATCAAGGTTAATGCATCATTCTCCTTGACCAGCAGTGAACCGATATCTGCCGGCGTCAGCCGAAGCGGTTTCAACAATATCGAGGTCCAGCAGGCTGACGCGTCGGTGCGTGGAACCGGTCGCCGATCCTGTGCCAGCATGGCTGTATCCGGAGTACCGTTGGTGCGTAAGCGTAGCGTTCTTGAAGTGAGGTCCGTGCTCCGTTCCGGAACCTGGACCGCGCCCCTGGCCCTCGGCCTTGCCCTGTTTGCCGGATTTCCCTCGACGATCGCCCATTCCGACCTTGCGACCTTCCTCGCCGGCGTCAACCGTGTCGGCGGCAACCAGCAGATGGTGATGACACCGTCGCCGGCGGGCTCGATCCACGAGGTGGAGATCGCCTTCAACGACGCGATCACCACCGGTGCGATCAGCGGCGGTGCCGGGCTGGACCTGCCGGGCGGCGCCAAGGCGGCGCTCAGAAGCGAGCACAAGGGAAAGGGCGGTGTTCCCGACGAAGCGCGCGTCAACCGGCGCGACAAGAAGAACCGCATCGTCGCCGTCCTGCCGGTGACGCCGCCGAAAGACTTTTCCGCCGGCTCGGTGCTGCAGCGGCACAGCTCGCTGCTTACCCCCGTCTTCGACGGCAAGGAGCGCATGACCTTCATCGATCCGAAGATCAAGGGCAAGGAGATTGCCGTCGCCACCGCCTTCTACCGCAAGAAGCCGATCATACGCGACCGCGGCGTGCCGGCGATGCTGGCGGGCCTGGTGACGAACGACAGGGCCGACATCCTTGCCACCGCCTATGCCCGCCCGGAGCCGGACTATGCGCGCGAATCGCCCTTCGATTCGATCCTGCGGAAGGAGGAGGCGCAGGGCCGCTTCATCCCGAAGATCGGACCGGGCGATCACGAATGGGCGGCGACGCCGCTTCCAGCCGCCGTCTTTTCCGCCGCCGAGCAGAAGTGCCTGACGGCCGGCATCTACTTCGAGGCGCGCGGCGAGTCGCTGAAGGGCCAGGCGGCCGTCGCCCAGGTCATCCTGAACCGGGTGCGGAACCCGTCCTATCCGGGCACCGTCTGCGGCGTCGTCTACCAGAACCGCGACTGGCGCAACCGCTGCCAGTTCTCCTTTGCCTGCGACCGCATTCCGGACCTGGTCCTCGCGCCCTGGCACTGGAAAACGGCAAAGGAGGTCGCGATGGCGGTCACTGCCGGCAAGATCTGGCTCGACGAGGTGGGATCGGCAACGCATTATCACGCCACCTATGTGCGCCCGCCATGGGCGCGCACGATGAAGCGGGTCGGCAAGATCGGCCTGCATGTCTTCTACCGGACCTATGGCGGCGGCTGGAGCTGAGCGGTCGACGGCCGGCATCGGCCGCGAGTCCCGCGGCTTTCGCTGCGGCCGTTCGCGCCATTGCGCACCTTCTGCGCGGACGGATAGCTAATCCATTGAAATTTAAGAATTTTATTGCTTGCTGTCAAAGCTCCGCAACGCCTTGACTATGCAGGCCCCGAAAACTATGTTGCGCCCGACTTCGGAACGGGCCAGCGGGTGGCTTGGAACCTAGCCGTGATTATGACCGCATTGGGGCGCATGGCCCGCGGAACGGTCGGGAGGGCGCCATGGCGAGCAGCCGGGAAGAAAGTCTGGAAGAGCGCATGCAGCGCCTTGATGCCGAACTGGCGAAGAGGCGCGCGGACGACGACAGCGACGATGCCGCCGAGCAAAAGGCCGCCGACAGCCGCAAGGGCTACGCGGAGGCGATGAAGCTCTCGAGCGAATTTATCGCGGCGATCATCGTGGGGGCGCTTCTGGGCTATCTTCTGGATCATTTTGCAGGTACGGGACCGTGGGGCATGATCGTGCTTCTGCTCCTCGGTTTCTGCGCCGGCGTTCTGAATGTGATGCGCGCGGCGGGACTGGTCGCTTCGCCCCATCCGGTGGACCGGATGGCCGGGCGGGAAAATGGCAGGAAGGACGGCGCGTAACGCGCGGTCGAACGAAACGAATTCCGCCCCCGGGCGGGCAAACGAGAGAGACAGCGGTGGCAAACGATCCGACCCATCAGTTCCTGGTCAACAAGATTGTTCCGATCGAGATCGGCGGCATCGATTTCTCCTTCACCAATGCATCGCTCTTCATGGTCGCCACCGTCGCCAGCGCGGCCGGCTTTCTCTATTTCACCACGTCGCAGCGCGGTCTGATCCCGTCCCGCCTGCAGTCGGTGTCGGAAATGTCCTACGAGTTCATCGCCTCCATGCTGCGCGAAGGCGCCGGCAGCCAGGGCATGAAGTTCTTTCCGATGGTCTTCTCGCTGTTCATGTTCATCCTGACGGCGAACCTGCTCGGCATGGTGCCCTATTTCTTCACCGTCACCAGCCAGATCATCGTCACCTTCGCGCTTGCCCTCTTCGTCATCGGCACGGTCATCCTTTACGGCTTCTTCAAGCACGGCTTCGGCTTCCTCAAGCTCTTCGTGCCGCATGGCGTGCCCGGCGCGCTCCTGCCGCTCGTCGTGTCGATCGAAATCATCTCGTTCCTGTCGCGCCCGATCAGCCTCTCCGTTCGTCTCTTCGCGAACATGCTGGCCGGCCACATCACGCTCAAGGTGTTCGCAGGCTTCGTCGCCTCGCTCGGAACCCTCGGCGCGCTCGGCATCGGCGGCGCCATCCTGCCTCTCATCATGACGGTCGCCCTGACCGGTCTCGAATTCCTCGTGGCCTTCCTCCAGGCTTACGTCTTTGCGGTGCTGACCTGCATGTACCTCAACGACGCGATCCATCCTGGCAGCCACTAAGGATACAGTCGTCGGTGCCCGAGCGGCACCTGCCCAAAACCGCATCAACCCATTCGAAGGAGTTCACTATGGAAGCGGAAGCAGCAAAGTTCATCGGCGCAGGTCTGGCTTGCTTTGGCATGGCCGGCACGGCTCTCGGCCTCGGCAACATCTTCGGCAACTATCTCGCCGGCGCCCTGCGCAACCCGTCTGCCGCTGACAGCCAGTTCGGCCGCCTCGTATTCGGCTTCGCCGTTACGGAAGCTCTGGGCATCTTCTCGCTGCTCATCGCGCTTCTCCTCCTGTTCGCCGTCTGACAACGGCTGACGCGTGGGCCATGGCTCCTTGCGGGCCGTGGCCCATCGACGATTCGAGAGTGCACCTGGAGGTGAGCATGTTCGTGACCCCGGCTTATGCCGAGTCCACCCCTGCCGAAGGCGCCGAAGCGGGCCATTCGGCCACCACAACGCATGACGCGGCCGCGACCGGCGAGATGCACACCGAAACCGGTGTCGCCCACGGTGACGAGCATGCGACGGGCGTCTTCCCGCCGTTCGATCAGTCCACCTTTGCCTCGCAGCTCCTGTGGCTGGCGATCACCTTCGGCCTGTTCTACCTGCTGATGTCGAAGGTCATCGTGCCGCGCATCGGCGGTATCCTCGAGACCCGTCACGACCGCATCGCCCAGGATCTCGACGAGGCATCGCGTCTCAAGTCCGAGGCCGACGCCGCGATTGCGACCTACGAGCAGGAACTGGCCGCTGCCAGGACGAAGGGCCATGCGATCGCGTCCGACGCCCGCGACGCGGCCAAGGCCAAGGCCGATGCCGAGCGCGGCAAGGTCGAGGCCGGCCTGCAGGACAAGATTGCCGCCGCCGAAGCCCGCATCGCCGACATCAAGACCAAGGCGCTCGCCGATGTCGGCTCGATTGCCGAGGAAACGGCGACCGCCGTCGTCGAGCAGCTCGTGGGCGGCAAGGCCGCCAAGGCCGAAATCGCAGCTGCCGTCAAAGCAGCCGCGGCAAAGTAAGGGGGCCGTCATGGCATTCGATGCAACATTCTTCGCCTTCGTCGGCCTCCTGCTGTTCGTCGCCCTGATCGTCTACCTGAAGGTCCCGGGCATGATGGCGAAGTCGCTCGACGAGCGCGCCGAGAAGATCGGCAACGAGCTCGCCGAAGCCAAGCGCCTGCGCGAGGAGGCCCAGCATCTGCTCGCCGAGTACCAGCGCAAGCGCAAGGACGCCGAGGCGGAAGCCGCGAGCATCGTTGCTGCCGCCGAGCGGGAGGCCGAAGCGCTGACCGCAGACGCCAAGCAGAAGACCGAGGAATATGTCGCCCGCCGCACGGCGCTCAGCGAACAGAAGATCAAGCAGGCGGAGACCGACGCGATCAACGCGGTGCGTTCCGCTGCCGTCGATCTCGCGATCAGTGCCGCCGAGACGGTGCTCGCCGCAAAGACCGACGCCGCCACCAGCAAGGCGCTGTTCGACAATGCCGTGCAGGAGGTCAAGACGCGGCTCAACTGAGGGCGTGTCGTCAGGCAGGACATTTTGAAAGGCCGGGTTCGTCCCGGCCTTTTGTTTGCGCGGTGGAAACATGCGGACCGGAGCGCGGCTGCCGCCGCCGTCTCCGGCCGTCCGCTCAGTCTTCGACGAGGGCCGTCGGCCGAAACGGGCTGAAGGACAGGCGGTGCAACGGGCAGGGACCGAGCGAGCGGATGGCGTCCCGGTGCTTCTGCGTCGCATAGCCGGCATGGAGGTGGAAGCCGTAGCCGGCGAAGCGGTTTTCGGCACGCGCCATCATGCGGTCGCGCACGACCTTTGCGACGATCGAGGCGGCGGCGATGGAGAGCGAACGCGCGTCACCCTTGACGACGGCGCGGCCTTCGCAGGCAAGCCCGGGCGGCACGTCGCGCCCGTCCGCGAGCACGAGCCTCGGCCGCACCTCCAGACCGGCGACGGCGCGGCGCATGGCATCGAGACTCGCCTTGCGGATGTCGGAGCCGTCGATATGGCGGGCGCTGCTCGAGGCGACCGAGACGACCGCGTTTTGCAGGATCAGATCGAACAGCGCTTCGCGGATCGCCGCCGAGAGTTGTTTGGAATCGTTCAGTCCGCCGGGAATGCGTTCCGGGTCGAGAATGACCGCAGCAGCGACCACCGGTCCGGCGAGCGGCCCGCGCCCGGCCTCGTCCGTGCCGGCAACCGGCCAGGCGCCGGCCTTGCGCGCCGAGAGCTCCATGGAAAAATCCGGGCCGACCGGCAGGTCGAAGAGAAGGTGGGAATCGGAGGATGTGCGACGGGGCATGCGGCGACCCTCGCACATCCCTCCGATTCCCTGCAAGTCCTCCGGTCGGGGGCGGAGACCGCCGGAGGAACACCGGTCCGCCGGGACAGACGGCGGACCGGATAGCCGCGGGGCAGGGGAACCCCGCGGAATGTCTCGGGCGCAATGCCCGTGTCGTGACGCCGGGAAGGCCGAGGGCTCGCGCTGGTCGAACCCGAAGCCCGCGTCGCCCTCGCCGGGCCGCTGCCGCCTAGAGCAGCGAGAGCTGCACCCCGCCGCCGGACGGCGGCACGAAGAGGTCGGTCGACAGCGTGCGCCGGTTGCGCGTCAGGCCGAGCCGCTTGGCCGCCATCTCGAAGCGCCGCGCGATCTGCCAGGCATAGGGGCCGGCGCCCTTCATGCGCTTGCCGAAGTCCGCGTCATAGTCCTTGCCGCCGCGCATCGAGCGCACCAGCGACATGACGTGCCGGTAGCGCTCCGGATAGCTCCGCAGCAGCCAGTCCCGGAAGAGCGGGCTGACCTCCAGCGGCAGCCGCAGCAGCACATAGCTCGCCTCCGATGCACCGGCCGCCTTGCCGGAATCGAGCACGCGCTCGATTTCGTGGTCGTTCAGCGCCGGAATGACCGGTGCCATCATCACCGAAACCGGAATGCCGGCTTCCGACAGGGCCCGTATCGCCTCCAGCCGCTTCGCCGGCGTGGCGGCCCGCGGCTCCATGCTGCGGGCGAGCCTGCGGTCGAGCGTTGTCACCGAGATGCCGACCCAGGCAAGGCCCCGCTTCGCCATGCCGGCGAGGATGTCGATGTCGCGGGTGATCAGCGCCGACTTGGTGACGACCGAGACAGGGTGGTTCGCCGCATCCAGCACTTCGAGGATCTGGCGCATGATCCGCCATTCCTTCTCGATCGGCTGATAGGGGTCGGTATTGGTGCCGATCGCGATGACGCGCGGCTTGTAGCCCGGCTTCGACAGTTCCCGTTCGAGCAGTTTCGGCGCATCCGGCTTGGCGAAGAGCCGGGCTTCGAAGTCGATGCCGGCGGAAAGCCCCATGAAGGCGTGGGTCGGCCGCGCGAAGCAGTAGATGCAGCCGTGCTCGCAGCCGCGATAGGGGTTCACGGAGCGGTCGAAGGGGATATCGGGTGATTCGTTGCGCGTGATGATGCTGCGCGGCTTCTCGACCTGCACTTCCGTCTTGAACGCCGGCAGATCCTCCAGCGTCGACCAGCCGTCGTCGAAGGTCTCCCGCGACTGCGGTTCGAAGCGGCCGGAAAAGTTGAGGCCGGCACCGCGCCCGCGCCGCCGGTCGATGTCGATCCGAAGGCCGGAGCCCGCCATCAGCGCCTCGGCGAGGTCCGCCTTACCGGCGGGCGCCAGAATGGTCCGGGAAATGTCGGTCAGTTCTGCCATGGCGATCTCCGGGGGAAGTGCCTGCGTTTCATGACTATATTCCTATCCGATGAGATGGAACAAGACAAGAACAAAATTCGCACGAATGCGGATTCTCCAGTAACCACAACCGCCGGAAAGCCGGCGGACCAGTGGCTTTCGCGGATGCGATACGATATTGAGAAACCATGTTGACAATCATCATGGAATGCCGGGACAACGAGGCGGAACTGGCCCAGACCCTCTCCGCGCTGGTTGCGGGGGCGGTCGAGGGCCTGGTGCGCGACGTCGTCGTGCTCGACCATGGCTCGCGCGACGGTTCCTCGAAGGTGGCCGATGCCGCCGGTTGCCGCTTCCTGACCCATTGGGACATAAAGGACGTGGTGCGCTCGGCACGCGGCGACTGGCTGCTGCTTCTGGAGCCCGGCGCCCGGCCGCTGACGGGATGGGTGGATGTGGTTGCCGACTACGTCTCGGTCAGCCGCAAGCCGGCGCGCTTCGCCGGTTCGCGCAATCACAGGCGGCCGCTCTACAAGCGCCTCATGGGCCGCAGGGCGCCGCTCGAAGCGGGCTTCCTCGTGACGAAGCGCCAGGCGACGGCCATCGCCCGCAGCGGCATGGGGCTCGAGCAGATGGCAGCCGGCGTCGGCGTGTCGATGCTGATGGCCGAGATCGTGCCCGCCTGGGCCGTGCTGAGCCAGCGCGCGGAGGCCCGCTGACCGAGTTTGCGGCGCGACAGGATGCCGGCCGGCGAAAGAGCCCGGTCAGGCGGATGCGCCGCGGCGCAGGTGCTCGTCGAGCCGCGGCATGATCTCAACGAAATTGCAGGGCATGTGCCGGTAGTCGAGCTGCGCCTTCAGGATGCCGTCCCAGGCGTCCTTGCAGGCGCCCGGCGAACCGGGCAGCACGAAGACGAAGGTGGCGTTCGCCACGCCGCCCGTCGCGCGCGACTGGATCGTCGATGTGCCGATCTTGTCGTAGGAGATGCGGTGGAAGACGGCGGAGAAGCCGTCCATGCGCTTTTCGAACAGCGGCTCGAGCGCCTCGGGCGTCACGTCGCGGCCGGTGAAGCCGGTGCCCCCCGTGGTGATGACCACGTCGATTTCCGGCGCAGCGATCCAGCGGCCGACGGTATTGCGGATAGCCCCGACGTCGTCCGTCACGATGGCGCGCTCGGCAAGCCGGTGGCCCGCAGCTTCGATGCGGCCGGCAAGCGTGTCGCCGGAACGGTCGTCGGCAAGCGTGCGTGTATCCGAAACGGTCAGGACGGCGATCGACAGCGCGACGAAGGGGCGGGTGTCGTCAAGGCGTTCCATGCGTGCTTCCTCCTCTGGTGCGGGTGGCGGCGACGAACCAGCCGGGCTCCTGCCGTGCGATTGTCTCCGCCGCCGACGCGGCATCCGCATGTGTTGCATAAAGCGCAAAGCAGGTCGCCCCCGAACCGGACATGCGCACCAGCGCCGCCCCGCTTCGCGACAGGGCGTCGGCCACGTCGCCGATCGCGGGGCAGAGCGTGCGCGCGGGCGGTTCCAGGTCATTGCGCATGTCGCCGAGCGCGGCAATCCAGGCCGCCGCGGCGCCGGCCGCCTGCGGCACGGCACCGACCGGCGGGTTCGTGCGTTCGGCGAGTGCGCCGAAGACGGCCGGCGTCGAGACGGGCGTCATCGGATTGGCGAGCACCATAGGGAAAACCGGCATGTCCGGCAGCGGCGTAATGTCCTCGCCGATGCCGCGGGCGATCAGCGGGCGGCTGAGGAGGCACATCGGCACGTCGGCCCCGAGCGTCAGCGCGATCGCCGCCAGCGTCCGCTCGTCGACCCCTGCATGCCACAGCCGCAGCAGGCCGCGCAGCGCCGCCGCCGCATCCGCCGACCCGCCGCCGATGCCGGAGGCGACCGGCAGGTTCTTTTCGAGATGGATCGCGACGCCGGGTGCAGGCCGGCCCCGGGAGACGAGATGCCGGCGCAGCACGTCGCGGGCTCTGAGGACGAGGTTGTCGCCGCCGGCCGA
>NZ_JAKGBU010000117.1 GCF_021555155.1 Rhizobium alarense | reverse complement strand
ATGCGGCAGCCGTCTACACGCCGCTCTGGGCCGACGGGATGATCGCCGGGCGCGGCTGGATCGCGATTGCCCTCGTCGTCTTCGGCACCTGGCTGACGGGCCGCATCTTCCTCGGCGCATGCCTCTTTGGCGCCGTGTCGCTGATGAGCCTCGCAGCGCAGGCAACCGGCGTCGACGTGCCCTCGCAGCTTCTCTCCAGCCTGCCCTATATCGTCACGATCATCGTGCTCAGCATCATCTCGGCCGACCGGCGGCTCCTGAAGCTCAACGGCGTCGCCTCGCTCGGCGAACCGTTCGAGCGATGACCGCAACGCGGCCCAAGCGATCGCGGTGTCCCGCGCGCATTCGGTGCCGCGGGCAATCTCAGGTATCGGAACGGGTTCGCCGGTCCTGTTCCAACGCCGCCGTCGAGCGTGTCGCTGCCCTCACCGCCGCTCAGATGTCAGCGCCGCCGGCGCCCGAGAGCACGTCGTTGCCGCAATTGCCGTAGAGCTGGTCGGCCCGCGCTCCGCCAACGAAGGTCTCGTCGCCGGCATCGCTGCCGTTGAAGACGATCGAGTCGGCATCGAAGACGGCTTCCAGATCGTCAGCCGCCGTGCCCGTCATCAGCCCGTAGATCAGGTCATGGACGAGGTCGCCCGTACCGCCGGCACTCGACGTGTCGTCCAGGACCGGCGAGAATCCGATCTCGAAGAGTTGGCTTGCAAGACCCAATTCCGTCGAGGAGAAGTCTGCCGTGCCGGACACCGTGTGGTCGAGCCCCGTGCCGAAGGTGAGCGAGTCGATCGTGCCGTTGAAGCTGCCGGTCGCGTGGGTGAAATCGCCGTCGGCGATAAAGGCGGTGGCGCATACCGTCGGGTTGAGGGGTTACGTCAAATGACCGACCAGACCCCGGCCGGCGCCGGTGCGCTGTCCCGCGCGCTTTGCATGCAGGTTTCAGGCGCTCCGACAGCGCACATCCGCAGGGATGGGCCTGACCCTGCGTTGCATCACGGCAGGCAGCAGTATTTTAGGAAGATTGATCATAGCCGTCAAATCCCACGCCGCGCACCCGGTATCCATTCACCTGACAGGACGCCACACAAGGAACTTCCACAGAAGTCCTACCGATATCAATGTCGACAAAAGGATATAATTATAAAACTTTAAATTAAGAACTTTTTATATTTATTGAGCCGCCTGTCCGGATTGAATGCGTCGGAATTAACCTTGAATGCAGCGATGTATGACGCAATAACGCCTCCACCCTATCTGAGGATACTTCCAACTTTGGCATCGTGCAATTAACAGGAAAAAAGGTTCAAGTAATATTCTGCAATCTAAGGGTGAAGATTTTTCATGCGTGGGAGCTCGCGTAAATATCCAGGAATACGCGGCAAACCCGGCCGCATTTATCGTCACCGGGTCTCAATTTCGAATGAACTGCCACGAAGCGTTTTCTGAGCAAAAGCGACGGGCGCACCCGACCCGTCCATATGTCGATGCGCGAGCGCGCCTCGCAGCCAGGCTGATGGCAAAAAGCCGCGACGCAACGTCCCTGCCCTCCTCTGCCGGGAAACCGCCGCCGCTGACGTGCGGCATCCTGCGCAAGGAAAATCGCCGGACGCAGCCAGGCTGCGTCCGGACGCCTCTGCCGATCAGACGAGATCGAAACGGTCGGCGTTCATCACCTTGTTCCAGGCGGCGACGAAGTCCTTCACGAACTTGCCGGCCGCATCGGACGCGGCGTAGACTTCCGCCAGCGCACGAAGCTGCGAATGCGAGCCGAAGATCAGGTCGACACGCGTGCCGGTCCACCTGGCTTCGTTCGTCTTGCGGTCGCGGCCCTCATAGACGCCCGGCTTGCCGGCGGCCGGCGCCCAGGTCGTGTCCATGTCGAGCAGGTTGACGAAGAAATCGTTCGTCAGCGCTCCCGGACGGCCGGTGAAGACGCCGTGCTCGGGATTGCCCGCCTTGAGGACACGCAGGCCGCCGACGAGCACGGTCATTTCCGGACCGGTCAGCGTCAGGAGCTGGGCACGGTCGACAAGGGCCTCTTCCGGCTTCATGAACTGCATCCGGTTGCTGTTCACGTAGTTGCGGAAGCCGTCGGCACGGGGTTCGAGCGCGGCGAAGGAGGCTGCGTCGGTCTGTGCTTCGGAGGCATCCATGCGGCCGGGCACGAACGGCACGATGACGTCGTGGCCGCCGGCCTTCGCCGCCTTTTCGACGCCGGCAGCACCGGCGAGCACGATAAGATCGGCGAGCGATATCTTCTTGCCACCGGCCTGGGCCGCGTTGAACGCCTGCCGGATGCCATCGAGCACGCCGAGAACCCGGGCGAGCTGCTCGGGCTGGTTTGCTTCCCAGTCCTTCTGCGGCGCAAGGCGGATGCGCGCACCGTTGGCGCCGCCGCGCTTGTCGGACCCACGGAAGCTCGCGGCAGACGCCCAGGCGGTCGAAACCAGCTCCTGCACCGAGAGCCCGGAGGCCAGAACCTTCGCCTTGAGGTCAGCGACGTCCTTTTCATCGACCAGCGGGTGGTCGACGGCCGGGATGACGTCCTGCCAGATCAGGTCTTCCGCCGGCACCTCCGGACCGAGGTAACGAACCTTCGGGCCCATATCGCGGTGGGTCAGCTTGAACCAGGCGCGGGCGAAGGCGTCGGCGAACTGGTCCGGGTTTTCCAAGAACCGCCGCGAGATCTTCTCGTAGATCGGATCGAAGCGCAGCGCGAGGTCGCTGGTCAGCATGGTCGGCACCTGCCGCTTCGAGGGATCGAAGGCGTCCGGGATGGAAGCCCCGGCGTTCTTCGCCTTCCACTGGTGGGCACCGGCCGGGCTCTTCGTCAGTTCCCACTCGAAGCCGAACAGGTTCTCGAAGAAATAGTTGCTCCACTGGGTCGGGGTCTGCGACCACGTGACTTCAGGACCGCCCGTAATGGCGTCCTTGCCGACGCCGGTGCCAAACGAGCTCTTCCAGCCAAGGCCCTGATCCTCGATCTCGGCACCCTCCGGATCTGCGCCGATCAGCGAGGGGTCGCCCGCCCCGTGCGTCTTGCCGAATGTATGGCCGCCGGCGATCAGTGCCACGGTTTCCTCGTCGTTCATCGCCATGCGGGCGAAGGTGTCGCGAATGTCGCGCGCGGAGGCGACGGGATCCGGGTTGCCGTTCGGGCCTTCCGGATTGACGTAGATCAGCCCCATCTGCACCGCCGCGAGCGGCTCGGCGAGCTCCCGTTCGCCGCTGTAGCGCTCGTCGCCGAGCCAGGTGCCTTCCGGGCCCCAGAACAGTTCCTCCGGCTCCCAGACGTCGGTACGGCCGCCGGCAAACCCGAAGGTCTTGAACCCCATCGATTCGAGCGCGACATTACCGGCGAGGATCATGAGATCCGCCCAGGAAATCCTGCTGCCATATTTCTGCTTGATCGGCCACAGCAGCCGGCGGGCCTTGTCGAGATTGGCATTGTCCGGCCAGCTGTTGAGCGGCGCGAAGCGCTGCTGCCCCATTCCGGCGCCGCCGCGGCCATCTGTGATGCGGTAGGTGCCCGCGCTATGCCAGGCCATACGGATGAACAGGCCGCCGTAGTGACCGAAGTCGGCCGGCCACCAGTCCTGCGAATCCGTCATCAGTGCGTGGAGATCCTTCTTGAGGGCGTCGAGGTCGAGCGCCTTGAACGCCTCCCTATAGTCGAAGGACTCGCCCATCGGATCGGAACGACCGGAGTGCTGGTGAAGAGCCTGAACATCCAGTTGGTTCGGCCACCAGTCGCGGTTCGATCTGCCGCGCGACGGCGCGTGTGCGACGGGACATTTGCCCGCCGTTTCGGTTTTCTGGTCCATGGGTCTTTTCCTCGTTGCTTCACTGGCTCGCCGCTCGGAGGGCGGCCTGTCTCGGATGTCTCGGCTTGGCCGCGCGTCAGGCTAGAGTCCGCTGCCCGGTCGGCAAGCGAACAAGGGCCGGCGCGCGCCCTCCCCTTCCTTCCTTTTAACGGAAGCGTCCGATCAGTTTAAGTTCAATTTACTGATTGTCACGATAGGATAAGGTTATGGAACAGTCCGACACACGTCCGCAGTGGGTCAGAGAATGAAATCCGCCTCGACGAAGGCGACCTTGCCGTCGACGCGGATGGAGAAATCGGCCTCGCCGTCACCGTCGACATCGCCCGAAAGGAACGTGTCTCCGGATTTCCTCATGACGCGCAGTTCACCGGCCTTGCCGGAAAAGCGGTCGCCGTCGATGAAGTTGAAGGCCTGGTCGCCACCCTTCGTCGTGTCTGCATCCATGCCCGTGAGGCTGATCGTGTCCCCCTGCTTGCGCAGGAACCCGGCGATGATGTCACGGCCCGACGGCGTTGCGGCAGAGTCCCGGATCGACCGGAAGACGAAGGTATCGGCGCCGGAGCCGCCGTAGAGCTGATCCGCGCCGCTGCCGCCGGTCAGCCGGTCGTCGCCTGCCGCGCCCCTCAACGTATCGTCGCCCGCGCGGCCGCTGAGAACGTCGTTGCCGCCGAGCCCGTTGATCGCGTCGGCGAGTGTTGAGCCGCGCAATGTGTCCGCTATCCCGGTCGGCAGGATATAGGCCGGATCACCGTCATGGGTGCCAACCAGGCGGTCGAGGTCGCGGTCCGGCGACGCGAAGGGAATGAAGCCGTCCTCCAGGGCCAGCTTGGTAAACTCGGCGACACGCTTGCTGCCATTGACATAATCGACGACGAAAACGGGTTTTCCCTTGTCGAGGAAATCCCGCTTGAGGATCCGGATCATCTCCTCGTCGGGATTGAGCGCGTTGTTCTCGTCCTTGTTGCCGCCGTAGTAGAGATCCTCCACGGCGATTCCGCCGATCGCGTCGAGATAGGCCTTCTTGCGCGCCGGATCGTTTCCGAGGTCGTTGAGAATCCATCCGCCGTTCTGCGGTATGACGAAGAAGTCCGGATTGGTTTCGCGCGCGTGCTCGGTGAGCGCGACGATGAAGTCCACCATACGTTTCGCCGCCTGCCTCACATTTGCAGGGTCCCCCGTTCCCCTGTCCTTGTCCGAAACTTCCTCGCCCCAGAAATAGTAGCCGTCCACGATGTCGAGATAGGCTGCGTCGAAGCCCGCCTTCACGATGGCGTCGATCTCGCCGGTCTTTTGGTCATTGAAGATGATCTTCTGCCAATCCTCGTCCCAGTAGCGCACCTTGCGCCCCTCCGGCCAATCGGGATTGACCGGTCCGAGCCAGTCCGGCGCCTTGCCCGTGAGCTTGCCGGATGCGTCACCCGTCGAGGTCCAGCCGGTGCGCCAGTAGTCGCGAAAATCCGAGGCTTCGCCGATCGAAACGTAGGAAACCACTACCGACCGACCACCCATGCCGTCCTTCATCCGGGTGACCTCGCCCTCGGAGAAGCGGAGCGCATTCGTGCCGTCGCGTGACGCGTCGACCACAAGGAGGTCATGCGTCGCCGATGCGAGCAGCGAGACGTCGAGCGGATTGCCGTTTTTTCCCTGCAACTCGTAGCCCCAGTTGTCGACCGAGACAGTTCCCGTGGAGGTCTTGAATTTTATCATCTTCTCTTCCCGTTCCGCCACGATCGGCCATCCGCCCCGAGCCACCTGCCCGAGCCACCTGATTGTGTCACAGAAGCAGAAGAGTGGTGTGAATGGCGTTAAGACGACAGAACGGTGACCGGACAATTCCGGCACTGGATAAGCTATCTCTGCTCCTGCATTCTCGGCAGATCGCTTCAGAATTTCATTCTGTGAACGAGAGGGCCGGAACAGGGAATTTGACAGGGAGCAGCCGCTGGGACACGCCGGTCGACAGGCAGAGTCCCTATGACGCATTCGGAGGCCCGTGGACGCTCCATTGCCTCGCCGTGGGACACTGCGCGCGCGGGGGAAACCGATGCGCGCATCGCGAAGCTTCAGGGCGAACCACCTGCGCCGGGCGGCATTCGAACGATGATCAGGCGCATCGTCTGCGCCGACCAGGGCCAGACGGCTGAGAAACGACCGTCGTGAGGTGCGGAAGACCGGCCCGATCGCAACGGATATTGCGGCGTCGACAGGCCGACTTTCCAGCGTCCACGCCTGAATCTAGTACTGGTCGAGCGCCCGCGTGAGCGTCAGGGCGGCGATGGTGCAGATTGCGCCGGAAATCAGATAACCGCCGATGAAGACGATGCCGAAGCTGCTGGCGAGGCCGAGCGCCACGAGGGGCGCGAAACCGGCACCGACGAGCCAGGCAAGGTCGGAGGTCAGAGCCGCGCCCGTGTAGCGATAATACTGCGTGAAGCGCGAGGACACCGCGCCGGAGGACTGGCCGAAGGTGAGGCCGAGGATGGCGAAGCCGATCAGGATATAGGCATCCTGGCCCCTGCCGCCGGAATCGAGCAGGAACGGCGCCGAGAAGCTGAAGATCGCGATCAGGATGGCACCGAGCATCAGCTGGTTGCGCCGTCCGATCCTGTCTGCCAGCACACCGGACAGCACGATGCCGACCGCGCCGACGGCCGCTCCGAGAACCTGAACCCGGAGGAACTCTGCCGCCGACTGCCCACCATTGAGCGTCACCCAGCTGAGCGGGAAGATGGTGACGAGGTGGAACATCGCAAAGCTCGCCAGCGGCACGAAGGCGCCGAGCACCACATCCATGCTATGCTTGCTCAGCATTTCGAAGATCGGCCGGGCCTGCAACTCCTGCGCCTCCATCGCCGCGCCGAACTCCTTGCTGGCGACGATGCGCAAGCGCGCGAAGAGCGCCACGACGTTGATCGCGAAGGCGACGAAGAAGGGATAACGCCAGCCCCAGGCAAGGAAGTCCGCTTCGGAAAGGTTGTTCACCATGTAGCCGAAGAGAATGCTGGCCAGCGCAAAGCCGATTGGAGCGCCAAGCTGCGGGATCATCGCGTACCAGCCGCGGCGGTGGGGCGGCGCGCTGAGATTCAGGAGCGACGCGAGACCGTCCCAGGCGCCGCCGAGCGCAAAACCCTGGCCGAGCCGGAAGAGCGCCAGCAGCGCCACGGCCCAGTATCCGATCGTCTCGTAACCCGGCAGGAAGGCGATGGAGGCGGTCGAGCCGCCGAGGATGACCAGCGCGATCGTAAGCTTCGTGCCGCGTCCGTAGTTGCGGTCGACCCACATGAAGACGAAGGAGCCGACCGGACGCGCGAGGAAGGCCAGCGGAAACAGCGCAAAGGACATCAGCGTCGCGGCCACCGCACTGCCGGCGAAGGGGAAAATCAGCTTCGGGAAGACCAGAATGGAACCCAGGCCATAGACGAAGAAGTCGAAGAACTCCGACGCCCGCCCGATAACCACGCCGATCGCGATGTTGCCCGGCGACAAGGGCCGGTCGTCATCATGCATGCGGCGGGCATCCCGTTCCAGACCAGAGGATGTCGGATTGACGGACGAACTCATGAATGTCTCCGAGCGAGGTGCACCATGTTCCTGGAGTGTTGACTAATCGACACCCGATATCAAGAATGCGCAACGCGTGAACCCCGCACGCGTTGCGGATGCCGGCGTCCGTTGGCTTTCGCCGGCGGAAAGGCCGTCAAAATTGCGCTAGTACAAATTTGCTGCTAGGGACAGCCTTAAATTCCTACCGCACTGCGACAGAATGCTGCGCTGCGACGAAGCACCTCATTTCCAAGTGCGACCGCGCCCGATTATTGCCGACTAGACAGAACGCAAGTTGAGCCCGAAATGCCGACGTCATTCAGTTTAGCCCGCCTATCGATCATCCTTCCCCTGATGCTCTCGACGCTTTCGGGTTGCAACATGGTCGTCATGTCGCCGTCCGGCGATATTGCCGCCCAGCAGCGGGATCTGATCGTCGTTTCGACGATCCTGATGCTGGTCATCATCGTGCCGGTCATCTGCCTGACGCTTTATTTCTCCTGGCATTACCGCCAGTCGAACACGGCCGCCCAATATGACCCCGAATGGCATCACTCGACGGGGCTCGAAGTCATAATATGGTCTGCGCCGCTCGCCATCATCATCGCACTCGGCGCGATCACCTGGGTCAGCACCCACAAGCTCGACCCCTACCGGCCGCTCGACCGGATCGACGCAGCCAGGCCCGTCAGCGCGGACACGAAGCCGATCACCGTCGAGGTCGTGGCGCTCGACTGGAAGTGGCTGTTCTTCTATCCGGACTACGGCATCGCGACGGTCAACGAAATGGCCGCCCCCGTCGACGTGCCGATCAATTTCAAGCTCACCGCCTCCTCGGTGATGAACTCCTTCTACATTCCGGCACTCGCCGGCATGATTTACGCCATGCCGGGCATGGAAACGAAGCTGCATGCGGTCATCAACAAGGCAGGGGAATACGAGGGCCTTTCGTCCAACTTCAGCGGTGACGGCTTCTCCCACATGCGCTTCAAGTTCCACGGGGTGAACCAGGCCGGGTTCGACGCCTGGGTCACGCAGGTCAGGCAGAACGGCACGATGCTCAACCGCGACGCCTACCTGAAGCTCGAAAAGCCGAGCGAGAAGGAGCCGGTGCGCTACTATGCCTCCGTCGAGGACGGTCTCTATGACGCCGTGCTGAACATGTGCGTGCGCTCCGGCCAGATGTGCATGAAGGACATGATGCACATCGACAGGATGGGCGGTGGCGGCGTCGAAAGCCACGAGAACAAGGAACGGCTGGAGCACGACAACCGCTTCGCCGAAGGCCCGCGCCCGAGCACTGCTCTTCCGGCGGAACTCGCGCTTCTCCTTGAACAGGACATCTGCCGCGGCGAACCCGGCGAGGTGCTGTCGCTCGATGCGGACGGCACGCTGCCGGCGACGGCGTTTTCGAAAGACGGCCCGCGCAGGACACCCTGAGGGTGCTCTCTGCCGGATCCGGCTCCCACGGTTCCGGCACACATCTGTAGAAACCACGACCCGCCGGACCGCGGGCCGCAGTCGATAGAGTTTGGACGACCCCATGTTCGGCGACATCAACCTCACGCAATTCCTCTTCGGCCGGCTTACCCTGGAAGCGATCCCCTATCACGAGCCCATCCTCGTCGCGACTTTCGCGGCGGTGGTCCTCGGCGGCATCGCGATTCTCGCCTTGATCACCAAGTTCAAGCTCTGGGGCTACCTCTGGAGCGAGTGGTTCACCAGCGTCGATCACAAGAAGATCGGCATCATGTACATCATCCTGGCGATCGTCATGCTGCTGCGCGGCTTTGCCGATGCCATCATGATGCGCATCCAGCAGGCGATCGCCTTCAACGGCAGTGAAGGATACCTTCCGCCGCACCACTACGACCAGATCTTCACCGCCCATGGCGTGATCATGATCTTCTTCGTGGCGATGCCTTTCGTCACCGGCTTCATGAACTATGTCGTGCCGCTGCAGATCGGCGCGCGCGACGTCTCCTTCCCCTTCCTCAACAATTTCTCCTTCTGGATGACGACGGGCGGCGCGATCATCGTCATGATGTCGCTCTTCGTCGGCGAGTTCGCGCGCACCGGCTGGCTCGCCTATCCGCCGCTCTCGGGCGCGGATTACAGTCCCGGCGTCGGCGTTGACTATTACATCTGGGGCCTGCAGGTGGCGGGTGTGGGAACGACGCTCTCCGGCATCAACCTGATCGCGACCATCGTGAAGATGCGCGCACCGGGCATGACCTTCATGAAGATGCCGGTCTTCACCTGGACCTCGCTCTGCACCAACATCCTGATCGTCGCGACCTTTCCGATCCTCACCGCCACGCTCGCCCTGCTCTCGCTCGACCGTTATGTCGGGACGAACTTCTTCACGAACGACCTCGGCGGCAATCCGATGATGTATATCAACCTCATCTGGATCTGGGGCCATCCGGAGGTCTACATCCTCGTGTTGCCCGCCTTCGGCATCTTCTCCGAGGTGGTGGCTACCTTCTGCGGCAAGCGCCTCTTCGGCTATGCCTCGATGGTCTATGCCACCTGCGTGATCATGATCCTGTCCTACATCGTGTGGCTGCATCACTTCTTCACGATGGGCTCGGGGGCCTCGGTCAACGCCTTCTTCGGCATTACCACCATGATCATCTCGATCCCGACGGGCGCAAAGATGTTCAACTGGCTCTTCACGATGTATCGCGGCCGCATCCGCTACGAGCTGCCGATGCTGTGGACGGTCGGCTTCATGGTGACCTTCGTCATCGGCGGCATGACCGGCGTCATGCTGGCGATCCCCCCTGCCGATTTCGTGCTGCACAATTCGCTCTTCCTCATCGCCCACTTCCACAACGTCATCATCGGCGGCGTGCTGTTCGGACTGATGGCCGGCCTCGTCTACTGGTGGCCGAAGGCGTTCGGCTACAAGCTCGATCCGTTCTGGGGCAAGATGAGCTTCTGGTTCTGGCAGATCGGCTTCTTCTTCGCCTTCATGCCGCTTTACATGCTGGGCCTGATGGGCGTCACCCGCCGCGTCAGCCAGTTCGAGGATCCGTCGCTGCAGATCTGGTTCATCATCGCCGCCTTCGGCGCCTTCCTGATCGCGCTCGGCATCGCCTCCTTCCTCATCCAGCTCGTCGTCAGCTTTCTCCGGCGCGACCAGCTGCGCGAGACCTCGGGCGATGCCTGGGATGGCCGCACGCTCGAGTGGTCGACGTCCTCGCCACCGCCGGACTACAACTTCGCCTTCACGCCCGTCGTGCACGACCACGACAGCTGGTACGACATGAAGAACCGCGGCTACGAGCGCCCGCTCGAAGGCTTCCAGCCGATCCACATGCCGAGGAACACCGGTACGGGCGTCATCCTCGCCGGCATCAGCGTCATTCTCGCCTTCGCGCTGATCTGGTACATCTGGTGGCTGGCGGCGCTCTCCTTCATCGGCATCGTCACGGTGTCGATTGCCCATACCTTCAACTACAACCGCGATTTTTTCATCCCCGCCGAGACCGTGACGGCGACGGAGGATGCGCGCTCCAAACTGCTCGCGGAACGGACCTGAGACGATGAGCGTGACCCATGTCCAAGAGACTGAAAAGCCGCAGTTCTACCTGACGGAAGAGCATCATCCGGAAAACAGCACCATGCTGGGGTTCTGGCTCTACCTGATGAGCGACTGCCTGATCTTCGCCGTGCTGTTTGCGACGCATGGCGTGCTGGGCCGCAACTATGCAGCAGGCCCGTCGCCGGCCGACCTGTTCGACCTCGGCATCGTCGCCGTCAACACCGCGATGCTGCTCTTCTCCTCCATTACCTACGGCTTCGCCATGCTCCAGATGGAGCGCAACGCCAAGATGGAAACGCTGGTCTGGCTCGGCATCACCGGCGTGTTCGGCGCGATCTTCCTGGCGCTGGAACTCTATGAGTTCACGCACCTCATTCACGAAGGTGCCGGTCCGACACGGTCGGCCTTCCTGTCCTCGTTCTTCACGCTGGTCGGCACGCACGGCCTGCACGTCACCTTCGGCATGATCTGGCTGATCACCTTGATGGTGCAGGTCACGAAGCACGGCCTCAGCGCTGAAAACCGGCGGCGACTGATGTGCCTGTCGATGTTCTGGCACTTCCTCGACATCATCTGGATCGGCGTCTTTTCCTTCGTCTATCTGCTGGGAGTCCTCGGATGAGCTCGCACCACGAAAGCGCCTCCCACGCCCATCACGCCCGCAGCCACGGGCACGATGCCGGCCACGGCTCGTTCAAGGGCTACATGACCGGCTTCGTCCTGTCGGTGGTTCTGACGGCCATTCCGTTCTGGCTGGTCATGGCCGGGGTACTGGACAACAAGCTGCTGACCGCTGTCATCGTCATGGGCATCGGCGTCGTGCAGATCGTCGTGCACATGGTCTATTTCCTGCATATGAACCCGCGCTCGGAAGGCGGCTGGACCCTGATGGCGCTGATCTTCACGCTCATCATTGTCGGCATCGCGCTCGCCGGCTCGCTGTGGGTCATGCACCACCTCAAC
>NZ_JAKGBU010000116.1 GCF_021555155.1 Rhizobium alarense | reverse complement strand
ACAAATCATCCATCACGGCCTCCTGTCGGAAACCGGGAATCACATCTCAAACGAAATTAATAGGTCCTGAGCCTAGTTGGCGTTGAGGTTGAGCATCGGCACGGCGCCGCCCGGCAGCATCGTGCGCGGCAGCTGGCCGTCCCACTTCTCGGCCTGGGTCAGCGACACGAGGCCCGGATTGTCCTTCAGCGCGTCGCCCCGCGCCTTGATCGCCTCCGCCTCCGCATCGCCGCGCAGGCGGATCGCTTCGGCCTCGGCCTGGGCGGCAAGCCGCACCGCATCGGCCTGCGCCTGCGCGTCGGCGCGGCGCGCGTCGGCCTGGGCATTGGCCTGCGTCACCGTGATCTCGGCCTGCACCTTCTCGCGTTCCGCGTTCTGGCGCAGCCGCTGCACCTCCACCTCGGCCAGCATGCGCTGTTCGATGCTCGCCTCGTAGGATTCGGAAAAATCGATGTTCTCGATCTGCACGCCGTCGATGAGCACCGGCCCCGAGACGCCCTCCTGGATGGCAGCCGCGACCTCGGCATTCAGCCGGCCGCGCTCCTGGATGGCCGTGACCGCATTGAACCGGCCGAAGACGGTCTTCGTCTCCTCGAAGACCTTGCGCTCGATGAGGCGGGCGAGCAGCCCGTCCTCGCCGCCGTAATTGGCGTAGACATCCTGCACGCGGTCGGCCGGGATGCGGTAGTTGACGGAGAGCTTGATGTCGGCCGGCTGCTGGTCGCGGCTGTAGGCCTCCATCTTGTCATAGACGACGGATTTCGACTGCACCGAGACGCGCACCACCGAATCGATCAGCGGCAGCTTGAAGCCGAGCCCGGGCTCGGCGACGCCCGACAACGCGCCGTAACGCAGGATCACGCCGCGTTCACCCTGGTCGATCGTATACCACGAGCCGAAGAAGACGCTGAGGCCGGCCAGGGCCGCGACGATGACGAGGGTGGTCGAGACGTAGCGCATGATCATGAAGTCCTCCGGGAGGGGTGCAGCGACGTCCGCACATCAGCCAGACGGATGGCGGCAGCCGTTTAATCTGCCCGCCGAAGATGCATGACGAGAATGGGGTCCGGAGCGAAATGGCGCGAGTGACGGGGCTCGAACCCGCGACCTCCGGCGTGACAGGCCGGCACTCTAACCGACTGAGCTACACCCGCGCATGGACGGCTTCACGAAGCCGCGGCACATCCGTTCCGCAAACCTGAGTGGCGCGAGTGACGGGGCTCGAACCCGCGACCTCCGGCGTGACAGGCCGGCACTCTAACCGACTGAGCTACACCCGCACTTTGTCTCAAGCATGCGGACGACGAAGCGTCCTGTCGAAGCGGCTGGGCCGTTCGATGAGCGGCTAACTAAGGGGTTCGCCTATGGGTGTCAAGCAGCTTTGAAGACAAAACAATGACGGGCTGTGAAATGTCGGCGGGCGCTCCGGATTTCACCGTGCCGGCCGCCCGGAACGGACCGCCGCACCATCGCCGTCGGGCACCCGGCAAGGGCGTGCGTCGTGCCGCGATCGGCCGGTCGCGGAGGGACGACAGGCACAGAGGCCCCCGGCGCGCACGCCGGCCCCCTCCCCGTCGCTCGTGCAAAAATTTTCGCGAAATCATCACAAAGGCTCTTGCGGAGCGAAACATATCCGCATAGATCACGGCCACCAACGCGGCCGGGCGATTAGCTCAGTTGGTAGAGCGCCTCGTTTACACCGAGGATGTCGGCGGTTCGAGTCCGTCATCGCCCACCATTTTCCTTTTTCTGCTGCTGATTATTCATCGTTTTTTTCCTTCTCGGTCTCATCCGCGCTTTTCGGTAGGGAAAGTGGGACACTTTGGCGTTTTTTGTACTCGGCACGGCGCTCGAAAGCGTTCGCGCGCATCTTTCGTTTTTCGGCCTGCTCTATGTAGATTTGCGCAGTCTTCAGGTTGGACCATCCGAACAAGGCCATCAGTTCCGGCGCCGTTCCACCGCTCTCGGCATAGGCGACGGAGGCCGCCTTGCGCAGACCATGCGCAGAGCACTTCTCAAGCCCAGCTTCTTTGCACCAGCGCGAGAAGGCATTGCCGAAGCTCTCGATGGTGTAGGCCGCGCTTCTGGAACTGATGACGTAGGAATGATGCCCGATCGGCGTCTTCTCGATCGCCTCCATGAGCTCCGGAGTTAACCGCGCCTCCATTTCAACGGGGAACCGGTTTCGGCCCTTGTAGGCCGTGAAGCGCACCCACCGTTGGCCGTCCCGAATGAACTCATCCTTCGGGCCGATCTGCGCGGCGTCGGAACGGCGCGCTCCGATCGCGATCATGAGCTCCATGGCAAGGCGTGGCGTAGAGCCCATCGACCAATGCGCCCGGAAACTGTCGATCTCGGCGGGCGTCCAGGTGTGGAAGCCCCCTTTCCTTCGGTTGATCGCCTCGACACCCACCGCCGGGTTGAACGCCGCCAGCGCTGGTTTTTGCATCATGGCCCAGTTGAAAAGCGCGCGAAGCACCTTAACGAGCTTGTCGGCCGCACCGGGCGTCGCCGCGCGCTTCAGTTGGCTTTTCACCATGTCCTCATGCCGGAACTTCCTGTACGGGAGATGGCCGGCTGTCGCGGCGAAGCGATCGAGCACGCTCGCCTTGTCCTTTTGCGTCGCCTTGTCGAAGCCCTTGAACGTCGCCGACCGATAGTAGCGATCGAACAGCCATTCAAAGGTCTCCTCGCGCGGTAGGTTCGGCTTTGCGGCGGCAGCGGTTTCGCCTTTCAGAGCGGCGATGGCGGCCCTGTAGGCCGCCATAAATTCGTCCGTTATGGCGCCATCCGCATCGCGAAACGGTTCGCGAATTCGGATCTTGCGCCGACCCTTCATGCGCACGTAGTAGCGCTCGTTCCCGCGCGGGTCGGGATCGAAAACGAGATAGCGGAGAACGGGCTTCATCAGACCACCGTGGCGTCGAAGGGGTTTTCCCCGTCCTCCTCAGCCATCGCGTCCTCATCCGCTATGGCTTGCCAGCGGGCGCGCAGGCCCTCGGTATCCCATAACACGACACCGCGCACCTTCTTGCCCTTAGGCATAAGGCCATCCTTGACCCATATGTCGAAGAGTCCCGGGGAAATCCCCAGCGCCGCCGCAGCTTCGCCGCGCCGAAGCGCGAAGCGAGGGAGCGATGCTTCGCGAAGTGTGGAACCTGCCATCCCCTACCCCTCCACCTTGCGGACCAGTTGGGACTCCTTGACTATCTCTCGCAAGCCCGTGGGGTGGCCGTCGTGCAGAAGCGCGACGTGGAGGTAGCTCCGACGGTCCATGTCGCTCCACTCCTGCCGCACGTCGCAAAGGTGAACGAACCCGCCGTCGAGCTCCACGTCGTAAAGTCCGTCCCCGGTGAAGGCGACGCTCGGCCGCAATGCGCTGATGCAGATGCGGCGTGAGCCGCGCCGGGTGCGGGTGTCGGCGAGCGTCGGCGGGTCGCAGTCGGGATGCATGCGCGCAAGAAGGCCCTTCAGTTGCACGATGCACGCCTCGAACTGCTCTTCATCGGATGGCTGCGCCGGATCGAAGAGGTAGCGATCCGGCGCAGCGCCCGCCACGGCCGGCACAGTTGCGGCGGAACCGGCGGCGGCAAGGGTTTTGATCAGGTCGCGGCGGGAAAAATCAGCGGGCATCGTCGGTGCCCTCTTGCGACATTGTCCCGGCCTTGCGGCCGAGCTCGAGGAGTTCGATGCACCGCTGCGCAACGTCGCCCATGGCCTTCCGCTCGTGGTCGTCGTGCCATTCGTCCGCGCGCAGCGACATGTGCAGAAGCCGGAGCAACGTCGTCACCATCTCGACCGCATTGATGAGCCGCGACGCCGAAACGGCCGGCGCGGCGGCCGCAAGAAGCTCTGTCTCCCCTCGGGCGGGCGAGCCACGTCGTTTGGCAGCGCCGGCTTGCATGGACCCGTCCTCCGCCTCGAGGAATGCCAGCACGAGCGGCAACAGTGCCTCGTCGAGGCTCGAGGGGCCCTCGCCACCCGTCGGCGAGACGTGAT
Source organism: Rhizobium alarense (assembly GCF_021555155.1). Classification (GTDB taxonomy): domain Bacteria; phylum Pseudomonadota; class Alphaproteobacteria; order Rhizobiales; family Rhizobiaceae; genus Rhizobium_D; species Rhizobium_D alarense. The sequence goes on along the minus strand of NZ_JAKGBU010000116.1, from coordinate 8,639 downwards.
CCTCCATCATTGTTCGCAACGCCGCTGCGGCACCCGCCCGGCTGCGAATCGGTTCACGCCATTCAAGAAGCGCGTCATGCGGCGGGCCATAGGTCGCCTCCACCACGGCCTCTTCACCGCCGTGCGCAGGCCAGTCGGCCTCCGGAATGCGCATGAATGCAGCGCTACCGGCCTGCAGGCGTGCGATTGCATCGAGGATGGGGTCGCAGTCCGGTGGGCTTGCACCGGACGCATTTTTCAGAGTATGCAGGTTCTGCATTTCGATATCCTTTGAGTGCACAAAATGCCGACGCGGGGTGCTAAGCTGCGTCGGCATTTTTCGTTTCTTCCTGCTCAATTCCCTTCGCTACGAGACGCCGCACAGCTTCAGCGCGCGTGCGAATTCGGTTTTGAAAGCTGTAATCATCCAGTTTCTGTAGCAGGCTAGGGTCAAACATGATTGGCACTCTTTCAGTCTTTTGCAGGCCCTTCATTCAATCCTCCTGACACAAACTTATGCAAGTTGCACAAGTTGACCATGCCAGACTAATCGCTGTTGCGTCAAGATGAAAGTTGTGCAACTTGAGCAAAAAATGGGGAGCAACCGTTGAGCGACGATAGGGAACTAAAGGACCAACGCATTCCGATCATGATGACGGAATCCGAGGTCAAGAAGATAGACGATTGGTCGTTCCAGCAGCGGATTAGGTCGCGGGGAGAGGCGATCCGTCGGCTGTGCCAGATTGGCTTGGCCTTCGACGAAGGCCGCGAAACGCTGTTAGCGGGGCATAGATCGATCGCAAGCGCCGTGGACGCGGCACTAGCAGTTGGAAGCGATCCGAACGAAATTAAGAGCCTGACCACTGCGCAAAAGGTAATCGTCAGCAACGCCATAAAAGCTCTGGTTGCTGCAACTCATTTACTTCCAATACTTTCGTCACAAGTCATAGTTGATAACTATTTAAAATCAGAAGGTGATATTGATTATATCCTAAAAAATTCCGAAAAAATTCTATCTCTGTACGATAAATACCATGACAGTAAGGAATAAATCCGCAAATTCTGGAATTTTTGTGAAGTCCTTGCGCAGCCGCAATGACCCGCTGCATCTGGGCAGATTGGGCCTATGGCCATTTATGCATGGCTGTCGTTGCCGCTTCCCGTCATCGACATTAACGACAGCTCACCTGTCCGACACCTGCGCGACCGGAGACCCTCCACGCCTGGGTGAGGAGCCCGTTGATGAAGGTTCGAACGAAGTCATAATAGGGCTGTGACGCAGCCGGACATCTTCCGATATGATCCAGCTGGTGAAAATTGTACGCACGGAAGGTATCTTTGTAGAGATCAAACGCGGCGAGACGACCATCAATCTTTACCCCCTTTCCACGAAGGACGCGGCAGAGGCCGCGCTCGATCGCGAGATGGACGTGTGGGCGAAGAAACATGGCCGCCGGTAAAGGATGGCGAGCGACGGGCGCGGTGCTCTGGACATTTTCCGGCCGCACCGGAATAAATCGTTCATGAGCCTGCCCGATTCCGCCAAAGAGAAGATCAAGCTGCGCGCCAACTTCATCAACGGGCTGGCGATCGGCGCCGTGCTGATCGGTGTGTTCACGCCGATCACGCGCGCGGCCTACGATCCGGCCATGAAGGGCGATGCCTTCTTCTTCATGGCCGCGTCGGCGCTGGTTTGCTTTGTGCTGGGCTTTGTCCTACATTATTACGCATCGAGGCATCTGGACGGATTGGACCCATGACCATCTATGCATGGCTCTCACTGCTCATCCCCGTCGTCGGCATCGCCGCCGGCCTCGCCCTCCTGCACCTGCGCGACCGCACCGATCACCGTCTTCATCCGGGCGAATAAGTGCGCACGACCTGGCGAAAATAAATGACGCACACCAACGAACTCGACTTTCTGCCGAAGGTTCTTGGTGAGCATCGGGCGCTCCAGATATTGCGCATTATGGTCAACCCGTCCTGCAACCGGAGCGCAACGGACAGGCTCCTGCATGACTGCCTGGAAATCTGCGGCCTCTATTGCGCGCGGCCGGCGCTCCGCAAACTGCTCGACGACATGGAAGCACGCGGCCTATTGGTCACCCATAAAGCAGAGGATTGCATCGTCGCCCGACTGACGGAGAAGGGCGAACGTGTCGGCCTCGGCAAGGATCGCATCGAGGGCGTGGCAACATTCTACCCGGATTGACGATCACCGGTGCAGCAGTGGGCGAACGCCCGAAAACCGTTTCAGACGGAAACGGTTTTCGGCTAGGGAAACCTACAAGCTCTGATGGTCGGGCGGCACGCGAAACCCAGCCGCTCCAGCGACTGACCGCAGCCGCTTGAATCCTGTGAACAGAGGACATCACGCCCATGAAGAACTCAGCTCTGCAGCTCGTCATCGCCGTTTGCCTGGTCGTCCTTGCCGGAGACCGGATTTACGAGCGCTTCTTCAACCGGATCCCCCAGATGGTCTATGTGCGGGGAGGTGATATGTCCGTTTCGGTCTCAGGCGGCGACCTGGACAGCGTCGGCACAATCGAGACGGTAGAGACCGTCGATACTGTCGATCGGCTCGATCCCATGGGCCTCAGCGTTCTCGACGTTAACGTCAAGGGTGGCAAGCTCGACTATCCGACAGACTTTCAAGGCAACCTGCGCGTTTCCAACACTCCATGACATGGATGCGGAGACGATGGCCTGCGACATCGTGATGAATAGCGCCAAGGGTGCCAATGGCGTGATGATTTCCCGCCCCTCGCGCATGCACCGCCATAGACGCCAACAATCGGCCGGTGCCGACGAACCTCGCCGGCAGCCCATTCCCGCGCCGCGCACCGGATCTCTCGCGAAGAGTTTCTTGGCAGACTCGCGTCACGAGTGGTCAGCTTGTCGGGACGTTAATGAGGGAGTTGCCAGTGCATCCGGATTTGACCTCCCTACAAACCGATCGCCGGAACTACCAGGCATTGATGAGCGAGGTAAAGGCGAGGATATTTGCGATCCGCGCCATTCTCGATCACGGTCGCGATCTCCATCCCCAGATTGTCACGGAGACCTGCGACCTCCAGCTCCGCCTGTGCTGCGAGTGCATTGCGCTCGCCTGCCTCGCAGTGCATCGGAGCCTCGCGGGATCGACGGCGAACGATATCATGAAGGCCTATCAGCCCGGCGTGATCATGAAGCGGCTTGCCCGCCTCCATCCGGATTTTTATCCGGTGCCGTGGAACCTGAACGTCACGGATTCCGGCTGGCACTTGACCGCCGATCAGGAGGCGCTCGCGTCCTTCCTGAGTAGTAAGGCTCTCATCGATCTTTGGGAAAACCTCGGACGCGGACTGCACAAGGGAAGCCTGAAATCACTTCTCACCGCCGAGCGGCCGGTTGCGAATGACCACCCCGTTCTCGATCAGCAGCTTGACGCCTTGACCACCTTTCTTAGGATGCACACGATCATGAGCCATGACCGCTCCCATGTCATCATCTGCGAGGGGCTGATGGACAAACCGGATGTCGGCGTTCATTGCTCACTCGCCATCGCGCAGGGGTGAGTAGCCGCTGAGCCCGCCTACGGCAACGAAGAGCTGTCACGCCGACCATCGCCTTCATCCGGGCGAGTGAGGCAAGTCGCCAAGTTGGCGACTTGAAGCCTTTTCTACCTGAAACGGCAAAATGTTCCTTTCTAGAAGATTTTCCGGGGAGTCAGAATTTTATGAAGTGAACCGCCATTACTCAAACTGAACTATCGCGGCTGGAAATCCAGCAGATCTGCGACCCTGCTGATCGATCCGCTTACGGATGACTTAAGCAAGGCCTTCATTCCTCGGCATATCTCTTTGCTGTCGCCCTCAGCCGTTCGCTATGGTCGTATATCTGGTCGAGGGAATCGATGATGAGGCGTTCCTCGTTCTCGCCGTCGAACAGGCCGATATATTTGACCGATCGATTGAACCACAACCGGGCCAGGGGTCGCCGGTTGTTGTTGTCGACCAGGATGGCGCAGTAGGATTTCGCGTCGCGCATCACAACGCGCTTCGGCCTGATTGTATCGCGGACGATCGCCTTGACGACCATGTACCCTTCGCGTTCCTCCTCCGTCGTGACGACCTCCGGCTCCTCGTCTGCCGGTTCGTCGATACGCTCGATGACCTCCTGCGTGTCGGCGAGCGCGCTCGACAGGCGGCTTTTCACCGCGTCCATGATGACGTCGCGAAAGGCGGCGCGCACGACGCCCGTGAACATCTCCTTCACTTGCGCCCGCATCTGCCCTTCATAGACATTTCGTGACACCAGGCGCACGAACTCCTCTGACGGTTCCTCGATGAGCTTGGCGATTTCCTGCTTCACTCCCGACGTGTATTTCAGTCGTTCGGCCGTCGCGAGGATAGCCTGGACGTCAAACGTCCCCTTTTCGAACTTCCGCAGTTCGGCGACGATCCCGGCGTTGAAGTCCGCGACGTCGAAGACAAAGAAAGGGCGCGTGTCCAGCTTGTTGGGCGCCTCGAGGTCCGTATAGAAGTTGAAAGTCCGGCCGTTGGTGAGAATGGCGAACTTGGCGTTGGTGACCGTGAAGTAGCGGAAAAGCTGGTCGAGGTGCCTCTTTTCAAGCTGTACCGAGATGGGCTTGCACTCGATCAGGATGCGAATTTCGCCGTCGATCTTAATGGCATAGTCGACCTTCTCGCCTTTTTTGCCCACGGCGTCAGCGGTGAACTCCGGGACCACCTCGGTCGGGTCGAACACGTCGTAGCCAAGTGACCGGAGGAACGGCAGGACCACGGCCGTCTTTACCGCTTCCTCTGTCGCCATCGTGCTCGAATGCGATTTCACACGCTCTGCGATCGCTCGCAGGCTCTCCTCAATCGTGCTCATTAATATCCCCCACTTATTTCAAGTAGAGTTTATCAAGCTAACCGTCTCGTCAAGTTGCAATTTCGGGCGCGCCGCGCGAAGGCCGACAGCATCCCGAATACACGGTTCGGGCAATGCCATCCTTACGTGCCTTCGCCGGCACTATCCGTGCTTTTCCGTGTGGCGACCGAGCAGGCACAGCACCCGCAGGTCTCGCCTTTGAGACTAGGATCCGTCACGACCCGCCCCTGTATGATTGAAAAGCAGGTACCGCTGCCCATCCACGCACCACCTCTCCGACGACGCGGCGCCATTTTCATCTTTCGACGAACTGCTGATCGCGCAGGAGCCTAAACTCCTCGTGACGCTGGACGTCGCTCGACAGTAAGTGATCTGTGCATTGAGCAGATCTTCGTCGTAATGCGCCCTACACGCGTTGGCCAAATCGCCTTGACAAGGTCACTCCCTTACGCTGGACAACACGGAATGCGTTCTTCTTGCCATAGGCCGCGCCGGTCTTCGTGCCGGCCTCCAGCTCCATCAGCTTCTCGGCAGCAAAGCCGATCATCTCCCGCAGCAAATCGGCGTCGGCGCTCCTCTCTACGAGCGAGCGCAGGTTCATAACGTCGTCGATGATCGGTGATCTTCCCACCAGGTTGGTCGTGAACAACCCGACCCTACCGGAAAAACACTGGTGGCCGCCTTCCTGCTACACCACCTCTCGGGACATCATGGTTCGGTTGTCGGCAGCAGTCGCGATATCCCAGCGATGATGCGGATCTTAGCACACGATTCGTTCGCACTTTGGCTCGCTAGCGCGCAAGTTGCGATTGGGATAAATGGTCGACTACGCGAGGGAGTATAGGCATGGAAGAATTGTTACGGGAGTTGGTAGACACGCTGAAAACAACGCACGCCGATTTTCAATCGGGTCAAGAGGGGGCTGCGAGAGCATTGATCGCGCAACAGCCCGGCCTCTATCAGACGCTCGCGAGAGCGTTTAATGAGGTCCCTTTTTTGGGAACAGCGGCGGAGGAATTATTTCTGCCGCAGGAATCTGCACAGATATCTTCGACCAGTGTGTAAAAACCGCCCACGAGAACCCGCCAAAAATAGTTGGTAAGAAGCCGCTGCGAGTATCTGGTGAACTGCCTATTCTTGATGATTCGACTGTTCACCGATTGCTTAATCTTGTAAAGCGGGCAGATTCTGGCGATCGTTCGCGCAAGGAAGCAAGAAGTCTTTCGTATATTGCCGCGGCTGCGTTGATGAATGAATTCAGCATTCCTTTCCCAGCACATCAGATGAGTGAACAGGAGCGCTTTCAACTTTATGCGGCATCGGCGCTTTATACGTCTTCCAAATTGGCGTTCTCCATTAAGACGTCGTTCCAAGACAGCTTTAGTGAACAGATGGCCAGCGTTCAGGGCGCGCTGGAAAACTACCGAGCAGAATTCGAGGCCGACCGAGAAAGGCACCGCGGAGAACTTAATGCTTTGTCCGCTGCAGCGGCCGAGTTGAATCAAAATGTAGCGTCGACTGCCGACGATCTCGACGCAGCGATCCACCGATTGAAGAATTTCGAGACCACTATTCGCGAGGAGATGAAACTTGATCGGGCGCGGCTCACTTGGCAGAAGCGATTTGAGGAGTCGCGGGGCGCCTTCGTCATGGCCTGTGGATTGTTGGCTCTATTTCTCGGTGTCACAATAGGTACGGCCCTGGTGTACGGGCTGCCGATAATCACCAGCTTGGCGGCGGTCGAGCAACAAAGTGGCGCCGCCAATGATTCGATTGCACTCGCGCTGACGCACCAATTCGGGCGACTGATCGTTTTCTCCGTTCCTGTGCTCGTCTACCTTTGGATTTTGCGTGCCGTGATGCGATATTTTATGCGGTCTATGCTGCTGATGGATGACGCACGGCAACGCCAGACGATGCTCGATACATATTTCCTTCTCAGCGAGAATGGTCGCGCCGATGAGCGGGACCGGCCAATGATACTCTGGGCACTGTTCCGCCAGACGCCTGGGCACGGAACGGATGGCGTCGAGCCTCCTGACTTCACCGAAGTGATAAATGCGGGCATGAAACGGGGCGGTCCGGCCGAATGAGATCATTTTACATCCCCGACCGTGCACGGCCCGTATAGATTAGACGCTCGAATGCAGCGGCCCGCTTTATCACGCCCCTCCGCATCTACAGAAAACATCATGTCGTACTGTCGAGCCGGCCGCCGGCGCAGCTTCAGGCAGATCTCCGTTTCGTTGGCCGTCAGCAATCGGAACGGATGTCGTCGTCCCCCCTCATGGCGCCTCCTCGCATCCGTGCGGCAGCACCGCCAGCTCCGAATCGAGATAGGCAAGCCCGGCGCGAAAGCCGGCCGCCATCAGCCGGTTGCGGATCGTGAATTCGCAGGTCATTGGGATCGAGAGCGGGCAGTCGAGCAGCGCCGCCGCCCGTCCCCGCTCGTCCGTCGCGTCCGCGATCTGCCGCGCGCCGTCGCGCAGTTCGTTCATACCGCAACCTCCACATTGGCATTGTCCCAGAGCGCGAGCATCGCCGCGCTCGAGGCCGCCTGGCAGCACCCGTGCGCCGCACCCCCGCAGTTCCACACGCCGAGCAGCAGCCCGCAGCGGAAGCGCACCGCAGCGACGTCGTTGCGCCATAGGATCGGCAGATGGCTTTCCGGCCTGACGCCGTTCTCTGCCGTCTCCGTCGTCTGCAGGTCGGCGCCGCAGATCGGGCAGGCCTCGAGCGCGGTGAGCAGCCACACGGCCCGCGCCGTGATCCGGTCGTTCCGTTCGTCGATCGGCCCGACGTTGGGCAGCGGGAAATCCTCGGGTCGCGACCGCCGGGGCGGCGCCGCCGGCGGCGCATCGTCCTCGTCGGGCAGGGCATCGAAGAGGGAATACATCGTGCCGCTCATGGTCCCTCGCCCTCCCCCGCTTCATTGCCCCAGAAATCCCACATCCCGTTCAGCCGGACGTCGCCGGGCCTCAAGCTTTGCCGCCGCTGATACATCTTGAGCTTGCGCATGCGCGGCCAGAGCCGGTCGATGTAGCCGGCAAATGCCTCCGGTTTCTTCGAATGGGCGCCCACCGGAAATGCGCGGCACTTGCACTTGACCGGCTGCGTGCCGGGCAGCGGCGCCGGAAAGCCGCCGCGAGTGCGATGACGAGCAGTTCCAGATTGTCGAAGCTCCAATATCCCGTGTCGCCGCCGTGAAGCGCCGCTGCGTCTCCGATTTCAAGTCGCCAAGTTGGCGACTTGCCCGATCGCCACCATGTGCAGTTTCGGGTGCCTCGGCAGGTAGATTTTGTTCCGCCGGAAGACGAAGAGCGCCCGGTCGACAGGCGTCAGGTCGGTGCGGCAGAGGTTTTCGTCGATCTCCCAAAGTTCCGCGTCGAGCGCGTCCCCGTCGCGCACGCGGCCCATATGCCGGTCCAGTCCTCCGCCGTCGCCGCCGTGAAGCGCCTGGCGCCCGGAAAGCTTTCGCCAACTTGGCGAACCCAAAAAACATTCCAGGTCGGAACATCTTCCAGCCGAGCTCTGACGGAGCGGGTGTCGGACGAAAACCGTTCTAGATGGAAACGGTCTTCCGATTCCGCGAAGTTTCGCGCTCTCGGTGTTGTCGTTGACGGCGCGGCAAAAAGCCAGCGTGCCGAAGCACATCAGCCAAATCGCCCCGCAGAGGCGAAGCGCTCGGCGATCAAGTGGAGGGCTGCTAGGCTCAGGACTCATTGATCAGAGCCAGAAGATGACGGTCGCGGCGATGCATATTGCGGAGAAGAAGGTGTGCG
>NZ_JAKGBU010000115.1 GCF_021555155.1 Rhizobium alarense | reverse complement strand
GCCGAACAGGTCGACGGCCGCGCGATTGGCCGCCTCGATCCGTTTGGCCGCGTCGATCAGGAAGACCGGATGGGGAAAGTCGTCATAGAGCGCAGCAACGACGTGATCCTTGAAGAACGCCATGTCTCGACAATGCCCAGCGGAACATCGCCGCATAAGACCAGAAATCGCGGGCCTGGGAAACGGGCAAGTGACGTAAATCTAATTTATTCGACACGCACGGTCGCATCGCCGCGCGCCGCCAGCGCCGCGAGATCGGCGGGCTTCAGTTCGACCGATTCGCCGCAGCCGCAGGCCGACGTCTGGTTCGGATTGTGGAAGGTGAAGCCGGAGCGCAACGTCGTCACCTCGAAATCCATCTGCGTGCCCAAAAGATAGAGCACGGCCTCCGGCGCGACCCAGACACGGGCGCCGGCATGCTCCACGAGATCGTCCTTGGCATTCGGTTCGGTGACGAGATCGATGGCATATTCCATGCCGGCGCAGCCGCCCTTCTTGATGCCGACGCGGATACCCCTGGCCTCGCCGCCGGCATTGTCGACGATCGCCTTGACGCGGTCTGCCGCCGCGTCGGTCAGTGTCATGACTGCAAAGCCCATCGGCCGATTCTCCTTCGCCGACCGGGTTCAAGGCCCGGCGGTTCATGATTCCAATGTAGTGTCGGGCGGTTAACGCTTCAATGCAAGTCGCGCCGTGTCAGTACCAGCCGACGGCGACCTGCGCCTCTTCCGACATGCGGTCCGGCGTCCACGGCGGATCGAAGGTCATCTTGACCTCGACGCCCGAGACACCCTCGACGGCGCCGACGGCATTCTCGACCCAGCCCGGCATCTCGCCCGCCACCGGGCAGCCGGGCGCCGTCAGCGTCATGTCGATCTTCACCATCCGGTCGTCCTCGATGTCGATCTTGTAGATCAGGCCGAGTTCGAAGATGTCGGCCGGGATTTCCGGATCGTAGACGGTCTTCAGCGCGGAGATGATGTCGTCGGAAAGACGTGCCAGTTCCTCGGCGGGGATGGCCGAATTGACGATGCCGTCGCGGGCATCGATCTTTTCTGCGGTGGCGTCGGCGGACATGGCTTTCTCCTCAGGCGAAGAACTTGCGGGCGTGGTCGAGCGCGTCGGCCAGGATATCGACCTCGGCGCGGGTGTTGTAGAGGCCGAAGGATGCCCGGCATGTGGAGGTGACGCCGAAGCGTTTCAAGAGCGGCTGGGCGCAATGGGTGCCGGCGCGCACCGCGACGCCCGCCCGGTCGATGACCATCGAGATGTCATGGGCATGGATGCCCTCGAGTTCGAAGGAGAAGATCGAGCCCTTGCCGGGTGCCGTGCCGAAGATGCGCAGCGAATTGATCGACGACAGGCGCTCGTGGGCATAGGCGGCAAGATCCGCCTCGTGGCGGGCGATCGCCGCGCGTCCGAGCGTCTCCATGTAGTCGAGCGCATAGCCGAGCCCGATCGCCTGCACGATCGGCGGCGTACCGGCCTCGAAACGGTGCGGCGGATCGTTGTAGGTCACCAGGTCCTCGGTGACCTCGAAGATCATCTCGCCGCCGCCCTGGAACGGCCGCATCTCGCGCAGCCGCTCGGCCTTGCCGTAGAGCACGCCGATGCCCGAGGGACCGTAGAGCTTGTGGCCGGTCATGACGTACCAGTCGCAGTCGATGTCCTGCACGTCGACCGGCATGTGCACGGCGCCCTGCGAGCCGTCGACCAGTACCGGGATGCCGCGCTCGCGGGCGATGCGGCAGATCTCCTTGACCGGAACGATCGTGCCGAGCGCATTCGACATGTGGGTGATCGCGATCAGCTTGGTGCGCTCCGTCAGGCACTTGACGAAGTCCTCGACGTGGAAGGCACCCTCGTCGTCGACCGGCGCCCAGACGAGCCTGGCGCCCTGCCGTTCGCGGATGAAGTGCCACGGCACGATATTGGAGTGGTGCTCCATGATCGACAGCACGATCTCGTCGCCCTCGCCGATCGTCGGCATGCCGTAGCCGTAGGCGACCGTGTTGATCGCCTCGGTGGAGGACTTGGTGAAGACGATCTCGTCGACGGACGGCGCATTGAGGAACCGGCGCACCTTGTCGCGCGCCGCCTCATAGGCGTCGGTAGCGGCGTTCGACAGGAAATGCAGGCCGCGATGCACGTTGGCATATTCGTTCGCATAGGCATGCGCCACCGCGTCGATCACCTGCTGCGGCTTCTGCGCCGAGGCGCCGTTGTCGAGATAGACCAGCGGCTTGCCATAGACCTCGCGCGAAAGGATCGGAAAATCCCTACGGATCGCTTCGATGTCGTAGCCGGCTGCCGGTGTCTTCGCGTCCATGTCAGGCATGCCTTTCCAGCCAGGCGCCGATGACGCCTTCCAGCGCCTCGACGAGCGGCTCGTCCTCCAGTTCCTCGACGATCTCGGCAACGAAGGCGTTGACCAGCATGGCGCGTGCCTTGCTCTCCGGAATGCCGCGGGCCATCAGGTAGAAGAGCTGCGTGTGGTCGATGTCGATCACCGTCGCGCCATGGCCGCACTGCACGTCGTCGGCGAAGATCTCGAGCTCGGGCTTGGCCGAAAACTCGGCCTCGTCCGACAAGAGCAGCGTGTTGCACGACATCTTCGCATCGGTCTTCTGCGCATCGGGCGCGACCCGGATCTGGCCTTGGAAGACGCCGCGCGCGCGGTCGAAGACGACGTTGCGGATGACTTCGGTCGAGGCGGTGTTCGGCACGTCGTGGCCGACCGTGAAGGTCACGTCGGTATGCGTGTCGCCGCCCAGCAGGTTGATGCCGCGCAGGGTGAATTCCGCCCCCTCGCCGACCACCGCGACATGGATCTCCTGCCGCACCAGCTTGCCGCCGGCATTGATGACATAGAGCTTCAGCCTGGCGTCGGCGCCGAGATCGATGGAAATCTGGCCGAGATGCGTGTCCTCGGCGCCCTGACCCTGGAAGATGATCCAGGTCACGTCCGCACCGTCGCCAAGCGTCACGGCGGTGACGGCGCTGACGAAGCCCTGCCTGTCGCCGGCCGTCTCGTAGCGCTCGACGACGGTCGCGGCGCTCTTCGCGCCGAAGGAGACCTGCGAGCGGCTGTGCGTCTGGCCGGCATTCTGCAGCACCTGGAATTCCAGCGGTTCGGCGAGCACCGTCCCGGCGGCAATTCGGACAACGAGACCGTCGCGCACGAAAGCCCCGTTGACGCGGCCGATCGCGTCGTCCGATCCGCGCGCCACGAGGGCTTCGGCCGCCGAGCCGTCGCCCAGCGCCTCGGCGAAGGCGCCGACCGTGACGCCGTCCGGCGCGGATGCCGGCTGGGCCTTGCCGTTCAGGATGGACAACACCGTGGAGCCGGCGACGACCGGCGCAACCATCGCGGCGGCGGCAGCCGGGTCGACCGGCGGCACGGCGCGCAGCAGCGCCTTCAGGTCGGTATAGTGCCAGGATTCGACGCGGCGGGTCGGCAGCCCGAAGGACTTGAGGTCCGTCAGGAGCCGGTCGCGCGCGGCGATCACCTCGCCGTTGCCCGGCAGTTCGCCGATCTGCTGGTCATAGGCCTCGGCGAGCGCGGCTTCGGCAGCGGACGTCCGGATGCCTGCTTGCATATTCATGGAGGTCGTCTCCCTATCGATGCATCAGGCGGCGGCGCCGATGATGTCGGCGTAGCCGTTTGCTTCGAGATCATGCGCCAGCGTCTTGTCGCCGGACTTGATGACCTGGCCCCGGTAGAGCACATGGACCGTGTCCGGCACGATATAGTCGAGCAGGCGCTGGTAGTGCGTGATGACGATGACGGCGCGGTCGGGCGAGCGCAGCGCGTTGACGCCGTCGGCGACGATCTTCAGCGCGTCGATGTCGAGGCCGGAATCCGTCTCGTCGAGCACGCAGAGCTTCGGCTCGAGCAACGACATCTGCAGGATCTCGGCGCGCTTCTTCTCACCGCCGGAAAAGCCGACATTCAGCGGCCGGCGCAGCATTTCCGGAGCGATCTTAAGCTCTTCTGCGGCTTCCTTGACTCGGCGCATGAAGTCCGGCGTCGTCAGTTCGTCCTCGCCGCGCGCCTTGCGCTGCTCGTTCATCGCGACCTTGAGGAACTGCATCGTGGCGACGCCCGGGATTTCGACCGGATACTGGAAGGCGAGGAAGATGCCCCTGGCGGCACGCTCGGACGGGTCGAGTTCGAGGATGCTCTCGCCGTCGTAGAGGATGTCGCCCTCGGTGACCTCGTAGTCCTCGCGCCCCGACAGGATGTAGGACAGCGTCGACTTGCCGGAGCCGTTCGGCCCCATGATGGCGGCGACCTCGCCGGCCTTCACGGTGAGGTTCAGCCCGCGGATGATCTCGGTGCCGTCCTCGGCGATGCGTGCGTGCAGGTTCTTGATTTCAAGCATGTTCGTTTCCTTCGTGTCTCGGCGGAGACCCATGTTCCTCTTCGGATCAGACCTATTCGGCCAGCTCCAGGCGTTTCTCAATACGGTCGAGGGCGGACACCTTCAGCCCGGCGATTTCGCCGTCGTGCAAGGTCTGGGCGGCCATCAGTCCGGCCATGTGCTGGCGGATGATCGGCATCTCCGCCCGCATGCCCGTCATCTCCTCCGTCATGGAGGCCATGTCGGCCCGCATGCCCCGGAGATGTTCCAGGATCAGGCTCTCGACCTTCTCGTTCATTACCCCACACTGCCCTCGAGCGAGATGTTGATCAGCTTCTGCGCCTCGACAGCGAATTCCATCGGCAGTTCCTGGATGACTTCCTTGACGAAGCCGTTAACGATGAGCGCGATAGCCGCCTCTTCGGGAATGCCGCGCTGCATGCAGTAGAACAGCTGGTCCTCGGAGATCTTCGACGTCGTCGCCTCGTGCTCGAACTGCGCCGTCGAATTCCTCGCCTCGATATAGGGCACGGTATGCGCGCCGCACCGGTCGCCGATCAGCAGCGAATCGCACTGGGTGAAGTTGCGGGCATTCTCCGCCTTGCGGTGCGTGGAGACCTGGCCACGATAGGTGTTCTGCGACACACCGGCGGCAATGCCCTTGGAGATGATGCGGCTCGACGTGTTCTTGCCGAGATGGATCATCTTGGTGCCACTGTCGATCTGCTGGTGGCCGTTCGACACCGCGATCGAGTAGAACTCGCCGCGCGAACCGTCGCCGCGCAGGATGCAGGACGGGTATTTCCAGGTGATCGCCGAACCGGTTTCGACCTGCGTCCAGGAGATCTTGGCGTTCTTGCCCCGGCAATCGCCGCGCTTGGTGACGAAGTTGTAGATGCCGCCCTTGCCGTCCTTGTCGCCCGGATACCAGTTCTGCACCGTCGAATACTTGATCTCGGCATCGTCGAGCGCGACGAGCTCGACGACGGCGGCATGCAGCTGGTTCTCGTCGCGCTGCGGCGCCGTGCAGCCCTCGAGATAGGAGACATAGGCCCCCTCCTCGGCGATGATCAGCGTGCGCTCGAACTGGCCGGTGTTCTTCTCGTTGATGCGGAAATAGGTCGACAGTTCCATCGGGCAGCGGACGCCCTTCGGCACGAAGACGAAGGATCCGTCGGTGAAGACCGCCGAGTTCAGCGTGGCATAGTAGTTGTCCGTGGTCGGGACGACGGTGCCGAGATACTTCCTGACGAGGTCCGGATGCTCGCGAACGGCTTCCGAGATCGACATGAAGATCACGCCGGCCTTCTTCAGCTCCTCCTTGAAGGTGGTGATGACCGAGACGGAATCGAAGACGGCATCGACGGCGATCTTCGACGACTGGACGCCGGCGAGGATTTCCTGCTCGCGCAGCGGGATGCCGAGCTTCTCATAGGTCTTGAGAATTTCGGGATCGACCTCGTCGAGCGACTTCGGGCCGGACTGGCTCTTCGGCGCGGCGTAGTAATACAGTTCGTTGAATTCGATCTTCGGGTAGTCGACGCGCGCCCAGGTCGGCTCCTCGAGCGTCAGCCAGCGGCGATAGGCCTCGAGGCGCCATTCGAGCATCCACTCCGGCTCGTCCTTCTTGGCCGAGATGAAGCGGATGATGTCCTCGGACAGGCCCTTCGGGGCCTTGTCCATCTCGATCGTCGTCTCGAAACCGTATTTGTACTGATCCACGTCGATCTGGCGGACCTGGTCGATCGTTTCCTGCACCGCAGGCATCTCGTTCTCCAATCTTGCCGGATTTAAGGTTCCGGCAGCTTGTCAACGTCTGGCGGGACCTCCCGCCGGTTATGTAGGCGCCAGAAGGGGCTTTTCCCACCTTTTGGCAAGCGAAAACTTGTGTTTTCGCAGTTTTCCGGTCAGGCCGCCGCCTCGCCGATCCGCCGCCGTCCGGCGACGCGTTCGAAGGCGGCGAGAAACCGCTGCACGTCCTCCTCCGAGGTCGTCTCGCCGAGCGACACGCGCAGGCCCCCGAGCGCCGCGTCGAAGCCCATGGCCGTCAGCACGTGGCTGGCGCCGACCTTGCCCGAGGAGCAGGCGGACCCGGCCGACAGCGCGATGCCTTCCAGGTCGAAGGCGATCTGTCCCGTCTCCGATTTCAGCCCCGGCAGGCTGAAGAAGCTGGTATTGGCAAGCCGCGGGCCGTCGCGGCCATGGACGATCACATCCGGCGCGACCTCCCGCATTTGCGCTTCCAGGCGATCGCGCAGCGCAGCGACGCGGGCATTGCGTGCGTCGAACCCGTCGAGCGCGGCCTGCGCCGCAGCACTGAAGCCGGCGAGCGCCGCCACGTTTTCCGTGCCGGAGCGATGGCCCTTCTCCTGGCCGCCGCCATGCACCAGCGGTGCCGGCATCAGCACCTCGCCGCGCGCGACGAGCGCGCCGGCGCCCTTGGGTCCGCCGAGCTTGTGCGAGGACAGGATGAGGAAATCCGCATCCAGCGCCGCAATCGACAGCGGCAGGCGTCCGGCACCCTGAACCGCATCGACGACCATCAGGCCGCGGTGGCGATGCACGATCCCGGCGGCCTCGCGCACCGGCTGGACGATGCCCGTCTCGTTGTTCGCCAGCATGACGGCGACCATCGGCAGGCCGGTCGCGGCGTCATGCGCGGCGAGAAGCCGCTCGAGTGCGGCGAGATCGACGACGCCCGCCGGCGTCACCGGGATTTCGGTCACGGCGTCGCGGGGAAAACGCCCGCCCTCGCGCAGCGCCGGATGCTCGATCGCCGAGACATAGAGCCGGCCGATCGCAAGCGGCGCCTTGCCCATCCGGAAGACGGGCGTCAGCACGAGATTGGCGGCCTCCGTCGCGCCGCTGGTGAAGACGACATGCGCGGCATCGGCGCCGGCAAGCACGGCGACGGCACGGCGCGCGCCCTCGACGAGCGCCCGGGCGGCACGCCCCTCGCCGTGCACCGAGGACGGATTGCCGACGAGGTCGAAAGCCGCGACGGCGGCCGCGCGCGCCGCCGGATTGAGCGGCGCCGTGGCGTTCCAGTCGAGATAGGTCCGTTCCGGTCGGGACATCGAATTCAACCGTCCAATCCTGCCTGCGACAGCCCCGGGTGCATTTTTCTTGAAATCGTCGCCGGGCTTGCCGTATGAGACGAAACTCGCAGCGCCGATTGCGCGCATCCAGTTTCGAATGGTTCTAAACTAGGTTCTAGAAAAGCTGACTGGTTTCGTCAAGACATCCAGTGCGCAAGAATCGGATTTTGGGCCGAAAACATGCCGGAGTGAGAATGCCCGAAATCATCTTCAATGGACCCGCCGGTCGCCTTGAGGGCCGCTACCAGCCGTCCAAGCAGAAGAATGCGCCGATCGCGATCATCCTGCATCCGCATCCGCAGTTCGGCGGCACGATGAACAATCAGATCGTCTACCAGCTCTTCTACATGTTCCAGAAGCGCGGGTTCACGACGCTCCGGTTCAATTTCCGCGGCATCGGGCGCAGCCAGGGCGAATTCGACCACGGAACCGGCGAGCTTTCGGACGCGGCCTCCGCGCTCGACTGGGTGCAGAGCCTGCATCCGGATTCGAAGAGCTGCTGGGTCGCCGGCTATTCCTTCGGCGCCTGGATCGGCATGCAGCTGCTGATGCGCCGGCCGGAAATCGAGGGTTTTCTCTCGATCGCGCCGCAGCCGAACATCTACGACTTCTCGTTCCTCGCCCCCTGCCCGTCCTCCGGCCTCATCATCAACGGCGACGCCGACAAGGTGGCGCCGGAAAAGGACGTCAACGGCCTCGTCGACAAGCTGAAGGCGCAGAAGGGCATCCTGATCACCCACCGCACGGTGGCCGGCGCCAACCACTTCTTCAACAGCCAGGTCGAGACGCTGATGGCCGAATGCGAGGACTATCTCGACCGCCGCCTCGCCGGCGAACTCGTGCCGGAACCGGCGGCGAAGCGCATCCGGTAATCCATTCAGTCATTGCCGATACGACCGCCCTCGTCGGCGCCTGTATCGGCAAGGAGCCGTCCGCGAGGGTTATCGAGGCCTGTCTGACCGGCGCGCTGCCGCCGGTCATGGGAACCGCGCTCCTTCTTGAATGCCGCGACGTCCTTTTACGGGCCAAACCGTTTTCGCGAACACGATTCGACACCGAAGAACGCGCCCTGCGCCTTTCGCGCGTTCCCGAACCTCAAGTGCCTGACGGCGCTTCCGCAAACATCCCGCCCGTCACCGCCTCGCGCACGCCGGTCGTGCCCGGAAAGCTGAGCGGCAGGCCGGCGCGGGAGCGCACGGCGAGATAGGCCCAGGCCTCCGCCTCCATGCTGTCGCCGTCGAGGCCCGCCGCCTCCGCCGAAACGACGCGCGCACCCTGCGCCGCCGCCATGTCGGCAAGGTCCTGCATGACGACCCGGTTCAGCCTGCCGCCGCCGCAGATCAC
The DNA here is from genome assembly GCF_021555155.1 of Rhizobium alarense. Taxonomy (GTDB): domain Bacteria; phylum Pseudomonadota; class Alphaproteobacteria; order Rhizobiales; family Rhizobiaceae; genus Rhizobium_D; species Rhizobium_D alarense. The sequence continues at coordinate 4,345 of NZ_JAKGBU010000115.1, read as the reverse complement.
ATAGGTTGCCGGCGGCTCCGGCAGGTGGCCGGCGGATTTGAGGATCGCGGCGGCCGTGACATGGGCGAGCGTGCGGGCGCCGTCCTCCAGGCCCGCCTCGCCGCCCGCGGGCGGAATGAAGTCGTTGCGGTCGAGCGAGCGGCGCGCCGATGCGGTGAAAAACGGGCTTTCGAGATACCGTTCCGCAAGACCGGCGAGAACGCGCCCCTCGCTGGCGATCATGCCGCCCTGGTCATAGGGAATGCCGGCATGCGCCTCCACCCACTGGTCGATCAGCGTGTTGCCGGGGCCGCTGTCGAAGGCGACGATCGCCCCGCCGGTGCCGATGAAGGTGAGGTTCGAGATGCCGCCGATATTGACGAAGACGACCGGCGCGGCGAAGTCCTCCGGCAGGTTGCGCGCGAGCGCCGCGTGATAGACGGGGATCAGCGGCGCGCCCTGACCGCCCTGAACCATGTCGTTGGCCCGCATGTCCCAGACGACGTTAATGCCGGTCTCCCGCGCCAGCAGGTCGCCGTCGCCGAGCTGCACGGTCAGCGCCCGGTCCGGCCGGTGCAGCACCGTCTGGCCGTGGAAGCCGAGGACATCGACGTCTCCGGGTACCATATGGTTCTTCTCCAGGAATTCCCGCACCGCGCGGGCATGACGCAGCGTCAGCTCCGTCTCGATCTCCGCCAGGTCGCCGGGGCGCTCCGTGCGCCTGGCGATCGTCTTCGCCGTGTCCAGCGCGCCCTGCAGGCGGCGGCGGAAGGCCGGATCGTAGGACAGGCCCGACGCAGGTCCCCGTTCGACGCGGCCCGCGCCATCGGTGCGCAGCAGGGCGACGTCGACGCCGTCGAGGCTGGTGCCGCTCATCAGGCCGATCGCCGTCAGGACTTCGTGCATGGTCGCCTCCATCGAACGCGCAGCAAACAGGTGCATGCGCGGCAAAACAGTGCTAGAGCACCGCCGCACCGAACGCACTCAATCCTGCCAAGAGAAACAGGTCATGTCCGAATTCAAGTCAGATTTCCTTCGCACGCTCTCCGAGCGCGGCTTCATCCACCAGATTTCCGATGAAACCGGCCTCGACGATCTCCTCTGCAAGGAAACCGTGACCGCCTATATCGGCTTCGACCCGACGGCGCCGAGCCTGCATGCGGGCGGCCTGATCCAGATCATGATGCTGCACTGGCTGCAGCAGACCGGCCATCGTCCGGTCTCGCTGATGGGCGGCGGCACCGGCATGGTGGGCGACCCGTCCTTCAAGGACGAGGCGCGCCAGCTGATGACGCCGGAGACGATCGACGCCAACATCGCCGGCATCAAGAAGGTGTTCTCCAACTATCTCGCCTATGGCGAGGGCCCGAAGGACGCGCGGATGATCAACAATGCCGACTGGCTGCTCGGCATCAACTATCTCGAATTCCTGCGCGACGTCGGCCGGCATTTCTCGGTCAACCGCATGCTGTCCTTCGACAGCGTCAAGATGCGGCTCGAGCGCGAGCAGTCGCTGTCCTTCCTCGAATTCAACTACATGATCCTGCAGGCCTACGACTTCGTCGAACTCAACAAGCGCCACGACGTGCGTCTCCAGATGGGCGGCTCGGACCAGTGGGGCAACATCGTCAACGGCATCGACCTCGGCCACCGCATGGGCACGCCGCAGCTCTACGCGCTGACCTCGCCGCTCCTGACGACGGCGTCGGGCGCCAAGATGGGCAAGTCGCTGTCGGGCGCGGTGTGGCTGAACCCGGACATGCTGTCGGCCTACGACTTCTGGCAGTACTGGCGCAACACCGAGGATGCGGACGTCCCGCGCTTCCTCAAGCTCTACACGACGCTGCCGATGGACGAGATCGCAAGGCTGTCGGCGCTCGGCGGCTCGGAGATCAACGAGGTCAAGAAGATCCTCGCGACCGAGATCACCGCCATGCTGCACGGCCGCGACAATGCCGAGCAAGCCGCCGAGACCGCGCGAAAAACCTTCGAGGAAGGCGCGCTCGCCGAGAACCTGCCGTCGATCAGCCTGCCGAAGGCCGAACTCGACGCGGGCATCGGCCTGCTCGCCCTCTTCGTCAAGGCGGGCCTGACCGCGTCCAACGGCGAGGCCCGCCGTCACGTGCAGGGCGGCGCCGTCAGGATCAACGACCAGCCGGTCGCCGACGACCGCATGACGGTCGATGCGGCGAGCCTGACGCCGGAGGGCGTCGTCAAGCTCTCGCTCGGCAAGAAGAAACACGTGCTCGTGCGGCCGGTCTGAGCCGGCGACGCAGCGAGCACAACGACGAAAGCCGCGGTCCGCCCGCGGCTTTCGTCGTTTCGGGCCGTCAGAACTCGAAGATGTTGCGGAAGACGCCGGGCGCGATGATCGACAGCGGGTTGATCGCCAGGTTCGGCTTCTCGAACGGCCCCGTCAGCTTGAAGGTGATGCCGAGCAGGCCGCGGTCGCGGCCGTTGCCAAGGATCGCGCCGATCAGCGGCAGTTCGGCGAAGAGGCGGTTGAGACCGTAGGCGGGCATGAAGGTGCCCGTCATGTCCATGCGGCCGGCCGCATCGCGGAGGGTGCCCTGGAAGGTGGCGCCGACCGTGTCGCCGCGCACCACGCCGTTTTCAATGTCCAGTTTGCCGTTGACGGCCCTTATGCGGGCAAAGCCCCGGTCGAATCGCACCGAGCTCGTATCGATGTCGCGCCGGACCGCCTGATTGAGGCTGCGGCCATTGCTGTCGACCGGGGTCGAGACGATCGACCGCAGCTTCTCCTCGTTGACGAGCGCGAACTTGCGGATGTCGATCGATCCGCGCCAGCCGCCGTCCTGGACGGGACGCAGCCGTACATTCAGGAGCCCGCCCTGCATGTGGTTGTAAAGGTCGGCGAAGCGCGCGACGGCGCCGGCGTCGCCGCTCGTCAGTTCGATATTGTCGGCGCCTTTCCGGCCCTTCACCATGTTGGCGACCATCGCCTGGCCGCTCGCGGTGACGGCGGAAAGCTGGATGGCGTTGACGTCGCTGCCGACGGCCGAATAGGCCATTTCGACGTTGGAAAGCGTCTCGCCGTTGAAGCCGGTCACCTGCCCGAGCTTTGCGTCGAGCGTGACGGCGGTCCGGTCACCGGTCGCGCCGCCGCCCGAGGCGGGCTCCTTGAGCCGCCCGATCACCGGGCGCACGTCGGCGAGGTCGCCGCGCGCCCGGATCCGATAGCCGCCGTCGCCGCGCTCGACGGTCAGCTGCAGGTCGTCCTGCGCGGAGAGCCGCACGCGGTCGAAGCTTGCCGACCGGAGCGTCTGGCCATCGAACACCATTTCACCGCGCACGGAAAAACCGTCGCCGCCGAAATCGAAGCCTTTCAGCCGTGCGACGCCTGCCGCGGTCTCCAGCTCGAAGCGCGCTTTCGCGGCAATGTCGCGCCCCTTGCTCCAGCCGAGCCAGGGCACCGACACCGTCGCGCGGTCGAGGTCGGCGGTGATCTTCTGGTTGCCGGTGCCCACCATCTCCATTTCGAAGCCGACGGGGCCGGCAAGCAGCCCGTCGAGGCCCGGCATCACCTTGTCGCGCGCCGCATCGTCCAGCGTGCCGGAGAGCTTCAGGTCGCGTTGCCGGCCGGATGTCGGGCCGATCGGTTCCACGAGCGCGATCGTCAGCGGCACGCCGTCCACCTCGCCCGCCGCGTCAAGCCGCGCCTCGGTGGGAACGACCGCGAGCCTGCCCGTCAACGCGCCGACCGACCGGCCCGCGAAGGGCTTGCCGATGCCGACGTGCTTCAGGGCGAGTTCGGCGCTCCACTGCGGCGGCGGCGGATCGTGATCGCGGATGAGTCCGATGACGGCCCTGACCTTCGCCGTGATCTCGCCGGAAAAATCGCCGGGTGCGAAACCGGTCTTCTGCAGCGCTTCGATCGGCCGATAGGTCGCCAGTTCGCCGATCGCGTCCGCGGCGCCGGCCAGATTGAGGTCGAGCTCCGCCATCAGCGGCTTGGCATAGGTGTTCGGCAGAACCACCTTGCCGCCGTCGAGGCGCACCGTGCGGCCCGAGGGAAAGTAGGCGGTTCCGGCCGCGATCTCGATGTCGGCCCGCTCCCCGTGCAGCGAGAAGCGCCCGGACGTGTCACGCAACGGCGGGATGTCGCCGGCGACGTTCATGCGCGCACCGGCGATGTCGAAGGAGATCTTCAGCTCATCGCCGACAAGCTCGAGCTTGTCTCCCGGCTTCGGCAGGCGGCCGGCGGGAATGAAGACCTCGATGCGGCCATTGCTGACCCTGCCGCCGAAGATGTTGGCGATGACCCACTGGCGGGCCTTCTTGGCCATCCAGAACGGCCAGAGCTGCTTGACGGTCGCCGATTCGAGGTCTTCGCCCACCATCGCAA
>NZ_JAKGBU010000114.1:3952-13591 GCF_021555155.1 Rhizobium alarense | reverse complement strand
GGCCGACCCAGCAGATGCGCGCCGGCAGGCCCTGGAAGGAGATGCGCTCCTTCGCCATGTCGAGCCAGTTGTGCAGATGGGTGTTGCCGGGCGTCAGTTCCTTCACCTTGGCGTCGGTCTTGTAGATGTCCTCCGGATCGCCGGAAAGGGCGGCCCAGCGGAACGGGCCGATGCCGCGGCAGAACAGCGGGCGGATATAGGCCGGCACGAAGCCCGGGAAGGCGAAGGCGTTTTCGAGGCCCTCCTCCTTGGCGACCTGGCGGATGTTGTTGCCGTAGTCGAAGGTCGGGATGCCCATGTCCTGGAAGGCGATCATCGCCTCGACATGCTCGCGCATCGAGGCGCGGGCGGCCTTTTCGACGGCCTTCGGGTCGCTTTCGCGTTTGGCCTTCCATTCGGCCATCGTCCAGCCCTTCGGCAGGTAGCCGTTGATCGGGTCATGGGCGGATGTCTGGTCGGTGACCATGTCGGGGCGGATGCCGCGGCGGACCATCTCGGGCAGGATTTCGGCGGCGTTGCCGAGCAGGCCGACGGACCTAGCCTCGCCCGCCTTCGTCCAGCGGTCGATCATCGCCAGCGCCTCGTCGAGCGTCTCGGCCTTCTCGTCGATGTAGCGGGTACGCAGCCGGAAATCGATCGAGTCCGGGTTGCATTCGACGGCAAGGCACGAGGCGCCGGCCATGACGGCGGCGAGCGGCTGGGCGCCGCCCATGCCGCCGAGGCCGCCGGTCAGCACCCACTTGCCCTTGAGGCTGCCGCCGTAATGCTGGCGGCCGGCCTCGACAAAGGTTTCGTAGGTGCCCTGGACGATGCCCTGGCTGCCGATATAGATCCACGAGCCGGCCGTCATCTGGCCGTACATGGCAAGGCCCTTCTTATCCAGCTCGTTGAAATGGTCCCAGGTGGCCCAGTGCGGCACCAGGTTGGAATTGGCGATCAGCACGCGCGGCGCGTCCTTGTGGGTGCGGAAGATGCCGACCGGCTTGCCGGACTGCACGAGCAGCGTCTCGTTTTCCTCGAGATCGCGCAGCGACGCGACGATCCGGTCGAAATCGGCCCAGGTGCGGGCGGCGCGGCCGATGCCGCCATAGACGACGAGTTCGTGCGGGTTTTCCGCGACATCCGGGTCGAGGTTGTTCATCAGCATGCGGAGCGGCGCCTCGGTCATCCAGCTCTTGGCGGAAAGCTCCGTGCCGCGGGGGCTGCGGACATCGCGGATATTGTGGCGGGGGTTGATGGTCATGGCGTCTCTCCCGGATCAGCGAGCAGGCGTCGAGGCGATGACCTCGAGGCGTTCAAGAAGGGTTTTCAGGTGAATGCGCAGTCTCTCGGCCTTCGCGGTGTCGTAGGCGAAGGGCGGTGTCTCGGTGGAAAGATGGGTCGACTGGGCGAGTTCCATCTGGATGGCGTGCACGCCGGCCTCGGGTTTGCCGTAGTGCCGCGTCGTCCAGCCGCCCTTGAATCGGCCATTCAGCACATGGTCGTAACCCGTTGCCGCGGCACAGATTTCGACGGTCGCCCGTTCGATTTCCGGCGCGCAGGTGCGACCCATGTCGGTGCCGATGTTGAAATCCGGCAGCTTGCCCTCGAAGAGGAAGGGGATGTGCGAGCGGATCGAGTGGCAGTCGTAGAGGATCGCCACGCCGTGCACCGCCCTCACGCGCTCGACCTCGGCGGCGAGGGCCGCGTGATAGGGGGCATGGAAGCGCGCGAGCCGGTCGGCGATATCCGCCTCGGTCGGTCCTGCGCCGTCCTTCCAGATCGCCCTGCCGTCGAAATCCGTTTCCGGCACGAGGCCGGTGGTGTTCTGGCCCGGATAGAGGCTGACGCCGGCCGGATCGCGGTTGGCGTCGATGACGTAGCGGTGGACGGTGGCGCGCACCGTCGTCACCTCCGGCAGCAGGCCTGCGTAGAGCCGGTGGATGTGCCAGTCCGTGTCGGCGAGCAGGCGGCCGTTGTCGTTGAGCCGGTCCCATATGTCGGCCGGAACGTCGGTGCCGGTATGCGGCAGGCCGAGGATGACGGGCGAGGTGCCGCGGTGGAGTTCGAAGGGGAGGGGGTGCCCCGTTCGCAGTTGTCGCATCCTCAACCCTCCAGCACCGGAAGAATGCCCGTCGACACGGCCGCGCCGAGTGCCCCCGAGGACACAAGCCGGCTCGCCGCTTCGAGGTCGGGCGCCATGTAGCGGTCCTCCTCCAGCGTCGGCACGACGGCGCGGACGGCGGCGATGACCTTGACGAGTTCAGGGCTGGTAACGAGCGGCGCACGAAAATCGACGCCCTGCGCCGCCGTCAGGGCCTCGATGCCGACGATGCCGGCGAGGTTTTCGGTCATGCGCAGCAGGCGGCGCGCGCCGTGGCAGGCCATCGAGACGTGGTCTTCCTGGTTGGCGGAGGTCGGCGTCGAATCGACGGAGGCGGGATGCGCCATCTGCTTGTTTTCGCTCATCAGCGCGGCGGAGGTGACCTCGGCGATCATCAGGCCGGAATTCAGCCCCGGCTTCTTCGCAAGGAACGCCGGCAGGCCGTAGGAGAGCGCCGGGTCGACGAGCAGCGCGATGCGGCGCTGGGCGATGGCGCCGATCTCGCAGACGGCGATGGCGATCTGGTCGGCGGCGAAGGCGACCGGCTCGGCATGGAAATTGCCGCCGGAGACCACCGTGTCGTCGGAGAGCACCAGCGGGTTGTCAGTGACCGCATTGGCTTCGATTTCGAGCGTGCGGGCGGCGGAACGCAGGAGGTCGAGGCAGGCGCCGTCGACCTGCGGCTGGCAGCGGATGCAATAGGGATCCTGTACGCGTTCGTCGCCGGTGATGTGGCTTTCGCGGATGACCGAGCCGGCAAGCAGGGCGCGCAGGCTGGCGGCGGCGTCGATCTGGCCCCGGTGGCCGCGCAGCGCATGGATGTCGGCATGGAAGGGGGCGGAGGAGCCCATCGCGGCGTCGGTGGAAAGCGCGCCGGTGACGAGCGCCGCCTGGGCCGCGCGATGCGCCCGGAACAGGCCGGCGAGCGCGAGTGCGGTCGAGACCTGCGTGCCGTTGATGAGCGCCAGTCCCTCCTTCGCGGCGAGCACGACGGGCTCGAGGCCCGCCTTCGCCAGCGCCGCACCGGCGGCAAGCCGCTCGCCGGCATGGAAAACCTCGCCTTCGCCGATCATCGCCGCCGCCATATGGGCGAGCGGCGCGAGGTCGCCCGACGCGCCGACGGATCCCTGTTCGGGGATCACCGGGATCACGTCTTTCTCCAGCATCGCCTCGATCAGCCTGACGATCTCCAGGCGCACCCCCGAGGCGCCGCGGCCGAGCGAGATCAGCTTCAACGCCATGACGAGGCGCACGATCTCTTCGGACAGCGGTTTGCCGATGCCGCAGCAGTGCGACAGGATGAGGTTGCGCTGCAGCGTCGCGACGTCGGCCGGCGCGATCTTGATCGAGGCGAGCTTTCCGAAGCCCGTGTTGATGCCGTAGACCGGCGCATCGCCGCCGGCGATCTCGGCGATCCGCGCCGCCGCCCTGGCAATGCCGGCATCGAAGGACGGAGCGAGGCGGGCGGCGGCCCTCGTCCGGTAGATGGATTCGAGTGTTGCGAGCGGTACGGCGCCCGGATGAAGGATGATCGTCATGTTCAGTTCCCCGTTGCAGCCGTCGGGCTGCGCTTTTCCCTAGTGTCCGCGGCGGATGCGGGCGTGCACGGGATTGAAGCCCATGCGATAGACCAGTTCCGCCGGCCGACCGATGTCCCAGAGGACGAAATCGGCCCATTTGCCGGGCTCCAGCGTTCCCACCTCGTCGACGAGGCCGAGCGCACGCGCCGCCTCCCGCGTCGTGCCGGCAAGGCATTCCTCGACGGTCATGCCGAAGAGGGTCGCGGCCATGTTCATCGTCAGCAGCAGCGAGGTGAGCGGCGAGGTGCCGGGATTGGCATCGGTGGCCACCGCCATCGCCACACCGTGCCTGCGGAAGAGCTCGACCGGCGGCTTCTTCGTCTCGCGGATGAAATAGTAGGCGCCGGGCAGGATGACGGCGACCGTGCCGGCCTTCGCCATCGCTTGCGCGCCGGCTTCGTCGGTATATTCGAGGTGGTCGGCCGAGAGCGCGCCGTGGGCGGCGGCAAGCGCTGCGCCGTGAAGGTTCGAGAGCTGGTCCGCATGCAGCTTGACGGGCAGGCCGTGGCGTTTCGCGGCGTCGAAGACCTTCGCCATCTCCTCCGGCGAGAAGGCGATGCCCTCGCAGAAACCGTCGACCGCGTCGGCAAGCCCCTCGGCTGCGACGGCCGGCAGCATCTCGCCGACGACCTTGTCGATATAGGCGGCCTTGTCGCCGTTCATTTCCGGCGGCAGCGCATGGGCGCCGAGGAAGGTGGTGCGGACCGCCACGTCCCGCAGGCCGGCAATGCGCCGGGCGGCGCGCAGCGCCTTCAGCTCGTTCTCCGTGTCGAGGCCGTAGCCCGACTTGATCTCGACCGTCGTGACGCCCTCGGCGATCAGCGCGTCGAGCCTCGGCAGCGTCTCGCGGACGAGATCGTCCTCGCTCGCCGCGCGCAGCGCCTTGACAGAGGAGACGATGCCGCCGCCCGCCCGCGCGATCTCCTCATAGGAGGCGCCGGCAAGGCGGAGCTCGAATTCATGGGCCCGGTTGCCGGCGTGAACGAGATGGGTGTGGCAGTCGACGAGGCCCGGCGTGATCCAGCGCCCGTCGCAGTCGACGGTCTCGGCGCGGGAAAAGGCGGAGGGAAGATCGGCCTCCGGTCCGGCAAAGGCGATGCGGCCGCCGCTGACCGCGATGGCGCCCTTCTCGACGATGCCCATGCCGTCCAGCGACGGGTCGAAGGTCGCGAGCCGCGCATTGCGCCAGACGCGCGCTTCGGTTTTCGCTCCTGATCCCTTCGCTTCGGTTTTCGCTTCGGACATCGTTTTTCTCTTCCCTGATTGCTCGATAATGTATATACATAATGAAACAGGCGCAAGCGCATTTTTTGAAGCTGCATGCGCAGACGCGAAGGAGAGGCCGGTGACCGTCATTCATGCAAGGGAGGCCCTGCTGCCGGAAGGCTGGGCGAAGGACGTGCGGCTGAGTCTCGCGGGCGGCCGCATCGCGGCGGTCGAGACGGGTGCGGCCGCCGCGGCCGGCGACGAACGGCACGGCCATGTCGTGCCCGGCATGCCGAACCTGCACAGCCACGCCTTCCAGCGCGGCATGGCGGGACTCGCCGAGATGCGCGGGCCGGGCAGCGATTCGTTCTGGAGCTGGCGCACCGTCATGTATCGCTTCGCGCTCGCGATGACGCCCGACCAGGCCGAAGCGGTCGCCGCCCAGCTTTATGTCGAGATGCTGGAGGCGGGCTTCACCCGCGTCGGCGAGTTCCACTACCTGCACCACGACCGGGACGGCCGGCCCTATGGCGACGTCGCGGAGATGGCCGCACGCATCGCCGCGGCCGCCGCGCAGACCGGCATCGGCCTGACGCTGCTGCCGGTCTTCTATGCCCATTCCACCTTCGGCGGCGCAGCGCCCGGCGAAGGTCAGCGCCGTTTCATCAACGACGCGGACCGCTATCAGGCCCTGCTCGAACGCTGCCGCGCGCTGACCGCGGACCTGCCGGGCGGCGTCACCGGCGTCGCGCCGCACAGCCTGCGCGCCGTGACGCCCGGGGAACTGTCCGCCGTGGTCGGCATGGCCGGCGCGGGGCCGGTCCACATCCACATCGCCGAGCAGGTGAAGGAGGTGGAGGACTGCATCGCCTGGTCGGGCCGGCGCCCGGTCGAATGGCTGCTCGACAACCAGCCGGTCGACGGCCGCTGGTGCCTGATCCACGCGACCCACATGACGGAAGCGGAAACGCGCGCCATGGCGGCGTCCGGCGCGATTGCCGGGCTCTGCCCGGTGACCGAGGCCAATCTCGGCGACGGAACTTTTCCGGCGCCGGACTTCGTGGCGCATGGCGGCCGCTTCGGCGTCGGTTCCGATTCGAACGTGCTGATCGGCCTGCCGGACGAATTGCGCCAGCTCGAATATTCGCAGCGCCTCGCGCTGCGCGCCCGCAACGTGCTGGCGCCGGCCGGCGGCTCGACGGGCAGGGCGCTCTTCGACGGCGCGCTCACCGGCGGTGCGGCGGCCCTCGGCGCGGCGACGGGCCTTGCGGTCGGCCTGCCGGCGGATTTCGTCAGCGTGGCGCCGCGGCACGGCCTGGAGCCGGCCGGCGACCAGCTGCTCGATTCGTGGATCTTCGCGAATGGCGCGGCCGTCGACTGCGTCTGGGTGCAGGGGCGCAAGCAGGTCGAGCACGGCCGTCACGTCAGGCGCGCCGAGACCGGCCGGCGGTTCGCCGCGGCCATGGCCGAGCTGGCCGCGGCCTGAGGCGGGATTGAAAGGCCGGTCCTGCTTTCCTAAGACGGGAGGGCGGCGCCGGCCATGACGGACCGGCCGGGCCGGGCAGGGGAGGAAGGCGATGTCCACCGCAGAGGACGAACCGGACGGGCGGGCGCGCGAACCCTCGCTGCATCGGCGCATCCTGGACGAGGTCGAGGGACGGATCCTCTCCGGCGAATGGCCGCCGGGCCACCGCATTCCCTTCGAACACGAACTGACCGAGCAGTACGGCTGCTCGCGCATGACGGTGAACAAGGCGATCACCGAGCTCGTCAAGCGCGGCCTGATCGAGCGGCGGCGCAAGTCCGGCAGCTTCGTCACCCATCCGCATGCCCAGTCCGCCGTGCTCGAGATCCAGGACATCCGCCTCGAGGTCGAAACGCTCGGCCTGCCGTACCGCTTCGAGAAGCTCGCGCGCACCGACCGCGCGGCGCGGGCGGCCGACCGCAAGCTGCTTGAGCTTGCCGGAACCGGCCGGGTCGCCGAGATCACCGTCCTCCATTTCGCCGGCGCGCAGCCCTTCTGCCTGGAGGAACGTCTCATCAACCTTGCCGCCGTGCCGGAGGCGGCGGACGAAGCCTTCGACGCGGTCGCACCCGGTGCCTGGCTGATCAGCCGCGTGCCCTGGAGCGCCGCCGAGCACCGCATCCGCGCGGTCGGCGCCGAAACGCGGGTGGCGGAGCGGCTGAGGATCGCGGAAGGCACCGCATGTCTCGTGATCGAGCGCCGCACCTGGAGCGGCGGCACCTATATCACCCATGTGCGGCTCACCTATCCCGGCGACCGCCACGAACTGGTCGCCGAATTCGCGCCGTCCCATCCGCGGGAGTGACCGGCCGGCCGCGCCGCATGCGGCCCCGTCAAGCTGTCCTGCAAGAACGAAGGAAAAATTGCGGCACAAACAGTCCCGCCATCATGATTGAATCGGCCGGAAGCTTTGCTGGTGTCGTTCGGAACCACAGCGGCGCGGACGGTACTCTATCGGGAAGTTGAGCCGCGCCTCAACATCTGCCTATGCGATGCCCGCACACCTGCCGGGTTGCGCTGCCATGCAGCAGCAGCGCGAAATTCGCTTAGTCACTTGAGAAAACTCAGGAAAATGGTGGGCGATGACGACCCACGGCTTTCCCGCATTTCCGGGGCGCTTGGCCAATATGAGACACAACAGAATATCGAGGAAAAACAGCTCGCCTCATGCAGCGGTGTCTCACGTTTGGAGTGGGCCGTTACCTGGCTGACGGAGCATCTCGACGATTGCCCGCGCCCCATAATCCCCTACATCAAGAAAGCTTACGGCCTCGGCAATGTCGATGCGGTGGAAGCGATCCGGCTCGCCCGACTGAAGCGCGGGTAAGGGCCGATTGATGTGGTCGGACTGATCAATCAGGAAGTTCATAACGCCTTTGTGGCGATAGGCGTCGTTGCCGGACTGTCGGCCAACGAGCGCCGTGTCGCGGCCGCAATCCTCGATCATTACAACCGCAAGACTGGTCAGTGCGACCCCGGCGGCGAGCGCTTGGGGCGTCTGCTGGACATTGATCGAACGCGCGTGGTCAAGGCTACCGCTCGACTGTGCGGCGAGTTCGGGCTTTTCGAAAAGGTCAGTCATGGCGGCGGATCGCACCGCGCATCCTACCGCCCCCAGTGGCACCGCTTTCGCGAGATATTGGCCGAATGGAACGCCAAAATGCGTGGCGCGGATGCGCCCGCAAACGTGACCAGAACGTCACGTTCAGTGTGCCGAAAACGTCACGTTCAACGTGACCAAAACGTCACACAAACCGATAGAAATAACCGAATAGATAGGTACGGAGATAGTGGAAGGGCGTGTCCAAGTGCCGATCCGCCGTGCGAGGCGCCCGAGCGAGATGGGACCCGTCAGAGCCGAACCGAAATGGTGCAAGGGCTCTTGAGAAGCAGCGTGCGGCGGCCGCCCGGCGGAGGATCGCCAAGCCGTGCGCAAGCTGCACGGCTGCGCGCAGAACATCGATGGGATGCTGACCTGCGCACCCTTGGGTTGCGGGCGTACAGCGAGGCAGTGGAGCGGATTGACGCCGGTATGGCGTCGGAGGCGACAGACGCCGAGACACGCCGCAGAGGTGCCGGCCTAGCCTTGCTGGTTGAGCGGCTCGGGCCTCTCAGCGGGAGTGGAAGGATATGATGATGACGAAAGCACCTCAACGAAATGGAAGTCTGTATCGGGTTCAGAGAGTCGCGCTACGGATGGCCGATTCGTGGGTCCTTCTGAGCGCCGAACGCCCCCCGCGGGTCAATGTGGGCGCGGTCGCAGTTGGTGTGTGCAGCCAATTCGAACTTGGTCTTTCCGTTGTTGTTGTTGATCCTGGTGGGAGCGAGCGTCGAGCTGCCGGACGGTGTGCTCGCCCTGCCGCGAATGTTGATCATGATTGAAAGGGTGGCTCCGGTGGTTTGCGAGAACGGGCAACAGAAGGACCGCGAAGAACTTCGGCGCCGCCTCGAGGCCGGCGAGGAGATCGAATTTGCAGAGGCGCTCGCCGTCCTCGACGTGCGAAGCACGAGAGACCTCTGGCCGTTCGCCGAATTGCACGCCCTGGGCAGGGTAGGGTCTCCGCTGGAGGCTCAATCCGAGATCCCTCCTGCAGCGTGGCCGCATCTTACGTGGGAGATGAAGGGGATCGACTTCGTGGTCGTAACGCCTGAGGGCAAGCGGGTCTACGACATGCGGTTTCGCACACGATCGGTCGCCGAAACTGTGCCAGGTGCCGTTCTCTCGGCCAGCTTCGCTCCGGATGACCGTTCCGGCCCTTCGGAAGAGCCTGCGCAAGTGTTTCGCCGGATCGTCGAGACGCCGCGAGCAGAAGGCCGTCCTTGGACCATCGGGGATTACAACGCGGAACTGGTTCGGGCAGGCCTGTCCGTCACCGCCGACAAGTGGCGCGTTCCCGGTCTGACGGTCTCGCAAGGTCGCGTCGAAAGAGGGGCAGGACCGACCGCATTGTATCGTGCGCTTGTTGTTGCTCGCTTCAGATTTGCAGCCGATCGCGGAGATTTTGAACAGTGCCGAACCAGGCGCGATGTCGTGCGGGTACTTTGCGGATGGCTGGCAGTCGAACATGCGAATCTCGACATCGTGCGGCGAAGTGGATTTCCGGACGTCAAGACAGTCGACGGTTTGTCCGACTTTCTGAGGGCCAATATCGGCGACTTTGCCGGCGGTTCAGCAAGTTGCACGCATACCTATCCACTGCCCCAAACAGTACCCTAAACAGTACCGCAAACGTTTTCCCGGTCGT
>NZ_JAKGBU010000114.1:0-3852 GCF_021555155.1 Rhizobium alarense | reverse complement strand
TTCAGCAAGTTGCACGCATACCTATCCACTGCCCCAAACAGTACCCTAAACAGTACCGCAAACGTTTTCCCGGTCGTTTTTGGTAGTCGCTTCATGGCATGCCGGGAATCAGCCCTGAAGCGAATCGTTGCGGAAATGTGAGGCGAAGATGACAGACCAGAAGAACCATGCGGAGACCACCGTCGATCGCATCCGGCGTGACCTGGCAAAGGCGGATACCGCTGCAGCTGTGCTTGCGGCGGGTGCGGCAATTCCGGATCTAATCGCGGCGATCGAAGTCAGCAGCGATGCGCTCGACGACGCGCTCGCGGCCGAAGCGGAATCCGTCGACCGGACCCGTGCGAACGAGCTGCGCGCCGAGCGTGCCGCGCTAAGCGACCTGCTGACGGATGCCGAGTATCTCGGGCGGCGGATCGAGGAGAAGCACAGGGCGCTGTTGCGAGACGAGACCGAGGCCGCCATGCGGTCGCGGCAGGCTTCCGCGATGGCGAAGCAGGCGGCCGCACAGATGGTTCTTGCCAAACTCTCCGACCCTTTGCGTGCAGTTGTCGCCGGTGTCACGGAATACCAGTGCCTCGCGGCTGAAATCGAAGCGCTGAACAACGAATTGCGCGCCGGCGACCGGCATGAACTCTGCGTGCGCAGCCCCCTTCACGCGCTGACCAGGCCGAACGAAGACCTTGGCGGGATTTTCGGCCTCGTGCGAGGCGGCAAGCTCGCGGCCGCACAGGGTGGCAGCGACCTTCTCGAAATTGCTGCCCGTGCGGCGGCTAAAGTTGCCGGGAAATGAGGTGAAACATGGCCTATCGAGAACGCATGAACATCTGGCGCGAGGAATTTGAGAGCAGCGAGGAACTGCGCTTCCAGTTTCGCGACTGGCACAGTTACGCATACCGAAAGTGCCGCGAGCTCTGGGGATCCTCCGTTGACCTCCAGCGCCGGTATGGCGGCGACTACAACGCATTCCTGAAGGACGAAAAGAGAAAGGGTGGAGCCGAAATGGTTGCAGCCCGCGAGAAGGCAAGCCGGGATGCCGCGTTGGCCGACATCAAGGAGGGCAGCCGGAATCCGGTACACAATTTCATCAGCGGCATTCTTCGCCAACGCTGGGCTGGTGACGATACCTGATCTTGAGATTCTGATCCTGCCACTTCACAAAAAGAGGTACAGCCATGCCGCAGATGTCTCCCCTGATGTTCGATATCGTCGCCCGCGACCGCTCGCGAGCGGCATTCGAGGCGGCCGAACGTGGCGCTGACGGCCTGGCCAAGAAGGCGGTGGCAAGCGGGCAATCGGCCTCACGAGGTATCGATTTGGCGAGAAGCAGCGCGGGCAATCTCGCTGCGCAGTTCAATGATATCGGCGTACAGCTCGCCGGCGGACAATCGCCATTCCTGATCGCTCTACAGCAAGGCTCCCAGATTGGTCAGGTCCTGGGCCCGATGGGGCGGGAGCGGCCGTTCAGGCGCTTGGCAGCGCATTTCTGGGACTCCTGTCGCCCGTCAACCTGTTGGCGATTGGCGCCGTGGCCGCTGCCGGCACGATGTACCAGATTTTCTCCGTCGCGGAGGAGGAAGGCGTCGCAGCAGAAGAGGTTCTCCAGAACTTTGACGCACTGCTAGAAAAAATCGGTGAAACGTCGGAAATCTCTGCCGACAAAATTCGGGAGATGCTTGAGACGCCGGCTTCTTGGGCGGCCTTGCTGGCTGGCGCGGCTCGTCAATCCGAACAGGAGGCGGCTCTTATGAGCCAGAAAATCACCGAAGCGACATCGCGGATGAACGTGTTCATCACGCGGTGGCAGGACGTGACTCCTGCGACCCTCGCCGCGCAGCAGTCCATCCGAGACCTTGGCCAGGATCTGAAGGATGGTACCATCAGTGCCCGCGACGCCTTTGAAGAGTTGAACCAGATGCGCACGGCGGAGACGACGCCGCCTTCGCTTTATACGACCATTGATGCGCTGACATCGATCATCGAAAAGGCGTCTGAGGCCGATCGGAGATTGCGTGCACTTGCGACGCTCGGCAAGGGGCCCCGTGTCGCAGGACCGGCGCAAGCGAACGACATGGCGGCGCGATCCGGCGATATACTCAACATGCAGGAGCGCCTGGGCGCGGACCCGTATGAGCGGCTCCGCGAAAATCTCGAAAGACAGCGCCAGGAGATCGAGGATCTGGACCGATCCGGCTGGTCTGGGGGGGGAGCGCCACATCTTCGGCTGAACGGGAAGCCGAGCGGCAGGCCGCAGCCATTGAACGGGTGATGCAGTCCCTTGAAGACGAGCGCCGCATGATCGTCATGAACGCTACCGAACAGCGCGCCCTGCAGATGCAGCGTCGGGCGGGCGTCGATGCAACGTCAGAACAGGGAGCGGCCATCGCGAATCTCGTCGCGCAGATAGATGCGGAGAAGGAGGCTTACCGCAGCGCCAAAGAGGCCGGCGATTTCATGCGCGACAACCTGAAGCGCAGTTTCGAGATGCTTATCCCTGAAATCGAAACCGGAAACGACGCACTCGATAGCTTCATCAACAATCTCATGCGCGCCAGCCAGGAAGCCATATTCTTCAATTCGGGTCCGCTTGCCGGCATTTTCGGAAACAATGACGGCGACGGCGGCTTTCTGACCTCGCTGTTCGGCCTGGGGTCGTCGTACGGCGCCTCAGAGCCGTTCGCGTCTTTTGGGGGAGGCCCGGCGGCCGGGCCACACAGATCGCGGCAAGGGCAGATTCTGCCGCTCCCGTGCAGCATGTGCTCAAGATGGACGTGACCGTCGGCGGAAACGGGGACAAGGACCTGATGCGCAACATGCAACGGGCCGCGGAAGACACGGTGCGGCGCGGCTTCGACGAGTACAGGCGCGGCGGCATCCAGAAGGATGTCGCGGCCTATCTCGACGACCCGCATGCGAGGGGATAGGCACCGACTTCGTAAGCGCCGGCAATATGGGTATGGGAAAGAGGGAGAAGGCCCTAGTGGCGCCCGCGTTCGAAAGTCCCGCAGAAGGCGAACAATGCTTTTCCGGTCGCTGTATCACTAAAATATCGCGCTCTTCCGGTCCGGCAAAACGGAGATCGATATCCTCTTCGTCAGTTGGTCCGAAGCGCACGACCGACCGTCCAGAGCAACGCGTTTTTCTTGTCCGACGGAACCGCTTTCAGCCGCAGACCTTCCGCGCCCTGCTAGCCACTGCGGGGTTCGAAGCCGCATGGATCCGGCGTGCTTCCACCTCGAGGCGACTGGTTGCGGCTGATCAAGGTGCAACACAGCATGCATTTCCGGCGACCACCATCGAGACTGGTTGCGCTTAGTACATCATCGGCGGTGCGGCCATGCTCACGGAAATGACGCGCGACAGGATTCTGCGGGGCCGGCCGGCTCCGTCGGCGAGCACATCCACTTATAGGACGTCGAAGCATAGCCAATTTCGCGGCAGCAGCGCCGAGCGCGGGAGGGTGCCGACTGCAAGGCGGCACGACTTCGGAGAATGCCGGTGCTTGCCACTAACCGCGGGCGGCGCATGCATCGCTGCGCCGACCGGCTCCGGCTGGACGGGATGCACAGCTCTATGCCTCTGGCTTTGAGTCCTCGCGGAAACAGGTGCTGTCGTATCCTCGATCGGCAATCAGGTGATCGGCGGGCGGCAAGGCGTCGAGCGCGAGACGAGCGCCCCTGCGGTCGCTCATCTGGCCTTCCGACAGGAGCAGGATGATTGGCCGTCCGCCACTGTCGCAAACGGTTTGGAGTTTTACCTATCGACCGTCTACTGGGCGCTAGGCTCAGGACCTATTAATTTCGTTTGAGATGTGATTCCCGGTTTCCGACAGGAGGCCGTGATGGATGATTTGTT
>NZ_JAKGBU010000113.1 GCF_021555155.1 Rhizobium alarense | reverse complement strand
GCATGCCTGGTCCGTCGACGACCGGGCGGCGTTCTGGACCGCAGTCTGGGAGGATTGCGGCGTGATCGGCGAGCGGGGTTCGATTGCGATCGAGGACGGGGACCGCATGCCGGGCGCGCGCTTCTTTCCGGAAGCCACGCTGAACTTCGCCGAGAACCTGCTGCGGCGCACCGGCCCGTCGGACGCCATCGTCTTCCGGGGCGAGGACAAAGTTTCCTACCGCTGGTCATGGGACGATCTGCACGCGCTGGTGTCGCGCCTCCAGCAGGCCTTCGCGGCGAGGGGAATCGGCAAGGGGGATCGCGTTGCGGCCATGATGCCGAACATGCCGGAAACGGTCGCTTGCATGCTCGCCGTCACGTCGCTCGGCGCCATCTGGTCGTCCTGTTCACCGGATTTCGGCGAGCAGGGCGTGCTCGACCGATTCGGACAGATCGAGCCCCGGCTCTTCATCACCTGCGATGCCTACTGGTATGCCGGCAAGCTGCAGGATGTGTCCGCCAAGGTAAAGGCGGTGTCCGCAAAACTTGGCGTACCCACCCTCGTCGTGCCCTATGCGGGCGATGCGCCGACGCTCGCCGCGGCTGTCGAGGACGGCGTGACCCTTGCCGGCCTCGTCGCGCCGCATGCGGCAAAACCCGTGACGTTCCTGCGCCTGCCATTCGGCCATCCGCTCTACATCCTCTTCTCCTCCGGCACGACCGGCGTGCCGAAATGCATCGTTCATTCCGCCGGCGGCACGCTGCTGCAGCACCTGAAGGAGCATCGCCTGCATTGCGGCCTGGTCGAGGGGGAAAAGCTCTTCTACTTCACCACCTGCGGCTGGATGATGTGGAACTGGCTGGTTTCCGGCCTCGCCGTCGGAGCGACGCTCTGCCTGTTCGACGGCTCGCCCTTCCATCCGGACGGCAACGTGCTTTTCGACTATGCCGCCGCGGAAAAATTCGCCGTCTTCGGCACCTCGGCGAAATACATCGATGCCGTGCGCAAGGGCGGGTTTCGGCCGTACGACACACACGACCTGTCGTCGCTTCGGCTGCTTACCTCCACCGGTTCTCCGCTTTCGCCGGAGGGGTTCAGCTTCGTCTATGACGGGATCAAACCCGACGTGCAGCTTGCCTCGATCTCCGGCGGTACGGACATCGTCTCCTGCTTCGTGCTCGGCATTCCGCTGAAGCCGGTCTGGCGCGGCGAGATCCAGGGGCCGGGTCTCGGCCTTGCCATGGATGTCTGGGACGAGGACGGCAAGCCGGTGCGCGGCGAGAAGGGCGAACTGGTCTGCACGAAGCCCTTTCCGTCCATGCCGGCCATGTTCTGGAACGATCCGGATGGCGCCAAGTATCACGCCGCCTATTTCGAACGGTTCGACAATATCTGGTGCCATGGCGACTTTGCCGAATGGACGGTACATGACGGCATCATCATCCATGGGCGCTCCGATGCGACGCTCAATCCGGGTGGCGTCCGCATCGGCACGGCGGAGATCTACAATCAGGTCGAGCAGATGGAGGAGGTCGCCGAGGCGCTGTGCATCGGGCAGGAGTGGGACGACGACGTGCGCGTCGTGCTATTCGTCCGGCTTGTGCCGGGCGCGGTGCTGGACGAGGCGCTGGAGAAGGCGATCAAGACCCGCATCCGCACCGGCGCCTCGCCGCGGCACGTGCCGGCAAAGATCATAGCGGTTGCCGACATCCCGCGCACCAAATCCGGCAAGATCGTCGAACTCGCGGTGCGTGAGGTCGTGCACGGCCGTCCGGTGAAGAACAAGGAGGCGCTTGCCAATCCGGAGGCGCTTGATCTGTTCGCCGGTATCGAGGCGTTGCGCAGCTGACCCTGGCGCCGGCGGAGGCCTCTTCACCGGCGTTAACGATTTGCGGCCGCCTGAATTAACCAAATCTACCGACTTCTAAACGGGTTCCCTGTCCCGATCGCGGCCAGGTAAGGATTTGTTAAGTCGATCTGACGCAAGGTCGTTTCAACTTGAGCGCGCCCAATGACGGGCTTTCAGCCGCCTTGTGGCGTCCGAAGACATGATGTCTTTCTTCAGTGCTTTTGTTGGACGGCATCAACTTGAGGGGCGGCATCGGGCCGCCCTCTTTTTATGCCGTGTTCCTGCCGTTGATCGAGCGGGAGACGAAGAATACCGGAACCAGCCCCGCAAGCACGATGATGACGGCCGCGACCGACGCGTCCTCGACCTTCGCGCGCGACGCGTCCTCGTAGACGAGGGTCGCCAGCGTGTTGAAGTTGAAGGGGCGGAGCATGATCGTTGCCGAGAGCTCCTTCATGGCCTCGATGAACACCATGAGGGCAGCCGTCAGCGTTGCCGGCCGCATCATGGGCAGGAGCACGGTTCGCAGTGTCTGCCCGCCGGTGCGGCCAAGCGTTCGCGATGCCATGTCGAGATGCGGCGACAGTTTCTGGAAACCGGCGTCGATCGTTCCTTCCGCCATGGTCATGAAGCGGACCGTGCAGGCATAGACGATGGCGAAGCCGGTGCCCGACAGCAGCAGCCCGGTTGAAACCCCGAACTGGGCGCGCAGGACCGCGTCGACGGCGTTGTCGAAGGTGGCGAGCGGGATGAGCGTACCCATCGCGAGCACGGTGCCGGGAACGCCGTAGCCGAGCGAAGCCAGCCGCGCGGCGGCGAGCGTGACCGGCGAGCGCGCAGTCCGCGTCGCATAG
The DNA here is from genome assembly GCF_021555155.1 of Rhizobium alarense. GTDB lineage: Bacteria > Pseudomonadota > Alphaproteobacteria > Rhizobiales > Rhizobiaceae > Rhizobium_D > Rhizobium_D alarense. The sequence goes on along the minus strand of NZ_JAKGBU010000113.1, from coordinate 11,204 downwards.
GCGAGCACGAAGGCGAGCAGCACGGCGACCAGCGCCGTCAAGAAGGAAATCAGAACGCTGTGCCAGAGCGCGGCAAGCAGCCGCGTCGACAGAAACTGTTCCGCGCGGCGAGCCGCGTAGCCCCCGAGCACCAGGAAGGGGATGAGGAAACCGGTGACGGGCGGCAGCAGGCAGCAGGCGGCTGCCAGCAGGCCGCGTGTGCCCGCAAGGCGCAGCCGCGCAAAGTCCGGCACCGCCGCCGTCGTCTTGCTGCTGCTGAAACGCTGCCGCCGGCGCGCCGCGCGCTCGATGAACAGCAGGGCGGCGACGAGGAACAGCATGACGCAGGCGATCTGGGCAGCCCCGGCGAGGCTGCCGCGATTGAGCCAGGTATCGAAGATGGAGAATGTCAGCGTCTGGACGCCGAGATACTCGACCGCGCCGATGTCGTTCAGCGTTTCCATCGCGACCAGCGTCAGGCCGACCATGATCGCGGGTCGCGCCATCGGAAGCTGGACGCGGATGAAGACACGCAAGGGGCCGGCGCCGAGCGTGCGCGCGACATCCGCGGCGGCGCGTCCCTGCATGAGGAACATCGCGCGTGCCGCGAGATAGACATAGGGGTAGAGCACGCTGCCGAGCACCAGGACGGCGCCGCCAGTGGTACGCACCTCGGGAAACCAGTAGTCGCGGCTCGTGTGGAAGCCGAACAGGGCGCGCACCAGCGTCTGCACCGGCCCGGTGAAGTCCAGGAACTCCGCGAAGGCATAGGCTGCAAGATAGGAGGGGATCGCGAGCGGCATCACGAGCAGGATCGAGAGCAGGCGACGCAGCGGGAACTCGCAGCTTGCCACCAGCCAGGCCGTCGTCACGCCGACGACTGTGGTGAAGAGGCTCACGCCCGACAGAAGGAGGACCGTGCGCCAGGTTGCGCGCGGCAGGACATTGTGCACGAGATGCGGCCAGTCGGCCGACCCGCCCGAGGCGATTGCCACGATGGCGACGATCGGCATGATTGCCGCAAGTGCGGTGAGGGCGGCGGCGAGCCCGAGGCCGCGATGGCTCTGCGGCCGTTTCACACGGCCCGCCGTGGTGGTCGGATAGGTCGATGTCACCTCGACGTCCCTGCCTGTCTGTCGCGTCGGCGCCGGCTCGGATGAAACGGCCGACGGCCTGCTCTAGCGCAGCCGCGTCAATCTGCCAACACGCGCGGAGAGGGAAAGACGACCTCGACGAGCGTGCCCTCGTTCGGCGAGGAAGTGATTGCGAAGGTGGCGCGGTTGGCGTCGACCATGGCCTTCGTCAGCGGCAGGCCGAGGCCGGTCCCGTCGCCACGCTTGCGCGCCCCGGCCGTCACCTGCCGGAAGGGTTTCATCGCGAGTTCCAGCTCGCTTCTGGTCATGCCGATGCCGGTGTCGCGGATGCGCAGCACGACGCTGCCATTCGTCTCGTATGCGGTCGAGACCACGATCTGCCCGCCCGAGGGCGTGAAGCGGATGGCGTTCGACAGGATGTTGAGCGCGATTTGCTTGATCGAGCGCAGGTCCGCCACGACCGGCGGTACGGCATTGGCGAGCGAGGTGCGGATGATGACGCGTTGACTGTTGGCCTGCGGCTGCACCAGCGACACGGCCTCCGCGACCGTCTCGTTGAGACCGACAGCGGTGAACTCGAGGTCCATCTCGCCCGCCTCGATCTTCGAGATATCGAGCAGGTCGTTGACGATGTCGAGCACATGGCGGCCGGAGCGGCCGATGTCGTTGGCATATTCGATGTAGCGCGGATGGCCGATCGGCCCGAAGCGTTCGGTGGCCATCATGTCGGAAAAGCCGATGATGGCGTTCAGCGGCGTGCGAATCTCGTGGCTGACGCGGGCGAGGAAATCGGTCTTGTGGGCATTCGCCGTTTCCGCCGCGCGCTTGGCGTTGCGCAGATCCTCTTCGGTGCGCTTCCATTGGGTAACGTCGCGGATGACCGCGCAGTAGCCGGAGGAGGAGGCGAGCCGGCCGAGCGTCATGAACAGCGGAATGAAGCCGCCGGACGATTCCCGGCCGATCACCTCCCGACCGTCGTTCAGCACGCTTGCGACGCCATGACCGGAAAGCCCGGCGAGGTAGTCGAGCACCGCCTTCTGGCTCTCATGGGCGAAGAGCATGGCAAAGGGCTTGCCGCGCGTCTCCTCGTCGTCATAGTTGAAGAGTGCGCTTGCCGAGCGGTTCATCGACCGGATCTCGCCCTCCTGGCCGACGACCACGACGCCGTCCGTCGCCGTCTCGAGGATCGAGCGCAGTTCGTTCGCCTCCATCCGGAGCCGTGAGACGGCCGTTTGCTCCTCTTCGGGGCTGACGACGACGTTGCTCGCTTCTTCCGGCGCGCTGGCGACGGTATCGCTGGCGGAAGGCAGGCGGTTGAGCGCCAGTATCAGGGCCGTGCCGCTCTCCCAGCGCACCGACTGCAGCCGCGCATGGACCGGCACCGCTTCACCGGATGCGGCCCGCATCAGCATGGCGCCTTCGGGCGCTTCGTCCGTGCCGCCCGCGGTCTCCAACAGGTGGTCGAGCCCGCCGGCGCCCTCCAGCGCGGCAAGATCGCCATAGCCGGACAGGGCAAGGAATTCGGGGTTGGCATGGATCAGGCGATCGCCGGCATGGATCAGCAGCGCCACGGGCAGCGCGTCGACCACCGTCGCGGTCAGGCCGTAGGCCATGCGGCTGCGGGGCGGAGCAATCGCCGTCTGCACGCCGCGCGGCAGGTCGTCGGCATGCGGGCCGACCTCAAGCCCCGGCATCTCGTCCGGCTCGGCGGCCGCCTGCGCGATGGCCGTGGCATTCCCCTCGCCGTCGGTGACCTCAGCCGGTTCGTTGCCGGACTGATCGTCCGCCTCGGGCCGGCCAACTGCGTTGTTCGCGGTGGCGGTCTCTGAAGACGGCACTCCGGCTTCGAGCCCGGCCTCGCCGTCCGGGTCGCGCCTGCCGAAGCTGCCGCCGAGCTGCCGCGCGATCTCGCGGAACGCCGCCTGTTCGCCGGACGTCAGACCTTCGTTGCCGCGGCCGCGGTGGCGCTCCAGCTGGATCACCTTGTCCGAGGCACGCCGCGCCGGTGTTTCGACGATGCGAAGTGCCGGCCGTTCGCCACGGAAGGCGTCGCCGGGCATTTCGCTCGATGGTTCCCCGATGTCTGCGGCCTGCCGGTCGACGGCAGGTTGCTCGTCCGACGGTGCCGAACCGCCGGCTGGCTCGGCCGGTAGAGAGCCGGGGCCTTCCTTGTCTTCTGTCGGCGCGGCGTCTGCCGCGTCCGGGGCCGTGTCCTCCCTGGCCGGCGGCAGGGCGATCGCATCCGCCATGCGCACGATGCCGAAGCCGCGGAAACCGTCGAATTCGCGGGTACGCGAATAGGTCGGCAGCGCCGCAAGATCGACCGGCACGACGAGGTCGGAGCCTTCGACGGGCCAAAGGATCGTCTTGCCGGACCAGGTGTCGCGCCGGCTGAGCAATTCGCCGATCCGCCCGTCTCGGTCGAAACCGTGGCGACGTGCGACGTCATCGAAATGCTCGCCGATGACGGATGCCGTTCCGGCGCCGACTGCCTGGGAGAATTCCTGCGATATCTCGCTGAACCGTCCGTCGGCATCGATCTTCCAGACGAAGCGCACCGGCCGGCCGCCGCGATCGAAACGGAAATCCGTCCCCTCTTCCCTGTCAAAGGGCAGGGCCGTTTCGGCGGCCGCGCCGCGTTGCACGCTTCCACGGGGGGCGTCGCGACGGTCTGCGAGATGCGGTCCGTCGGCACTCGCATCAACCGGCTGAGTTTCGACAGGTTCGGAGGCGGCTGCATCACCTGCGATATCGTCCGCCGGGGCGGGCCCATCGCCGCTCTCTATGTCTTCGCGTGCTTCCGCCGGCGCCAGGGCCGTCTCGTCCCGGGCGGAGAGGTCCGGCTCCCGCGCCTCGGCCATTTCCGCATCGGAGGGACCATCGCCGATCGCTTCAAGGGCGGGTGCGGCATCCGGTTCGGCAGGCGCGTCGGTCCGGACCTCCGCGGCCGGATCGAGATGGCCGAGAACCGTCTCGACGGCGAAGAGCAGATAGTGTGCCGGCGCGTCGCTGATCTTGCCGATGGCGGCCGGCACCAGCCCGCGGTCTGTGGCGATCGGGCGCTTGACCAGCCGGTCGGCGCTGAGGTCCGCGGCCTGTGCAAGCATCCGGCGCGTCTCGTCCGGCACGGCAAGCATTTCGAACGCGCCCGATGCGGCGATAACGGCGCCGTCTGCATCGAGGACGGCCATATGCGTGTCGGGATCGTCGAGGCCGGCGAGCAGCGCCGCGGCCTTCTGGTCCATCGTCTCGGACGTCTCGGCGACCTCGACGCTGAGAAGCACGGCGGCCTCGCCGCTGCGCAGCGTGATCAGCTCCGCCGTTGCGCGGTTTACCTGGCTGCGGAAGCCGGATGCCAGCCGCAGCATCAGCGGCCGGCTGTCGCCGGGTGCGGCAAGCTGCCGGGACGCCGCCTCTATCTGGCGGAAGGTGATGTCCTGCGGTGGTCCGGCCTCGAGCAGATCGTAGACCGAGGCGTGGTCGAAGAGCGTCGCCCCGCGGCCATTCGCCCAGAGCACCGACGTCATGTCGCGCGAAAACAGCACGACCGCCTGCCCGCGGGAGAAGGGGCGGCGAACCCGGTCATGGACGGCAACGTCGATAAAGGGGTACTGTCTTGCAGGCATGGAGGGGCTGTCTCTCCGGGTCCGTCCCAAGCTTAATGGATTATTAATAGCCGGCCCGACGCGGTCGGTCCAGTTTCGGCGATGCAGGGGTCCAGCGCTTTCGAATGGCAAGGTTAATGTTGTGCGTTGCACAATTATGTTGCATTGCACAACGAGATGGATTATAGAGTGCTCATCAACGACGAGGAGCCTCTGAAGAGAGCCCCGCAACCAAGGAGTGCTGACAATGGCTATCAAGAAGACCGATGACGTATTTTCCATGACCGCTTTCGATCCGTCCAAGCTGTCCGAAAGCTTCCGCGACTTCGCCGAGAAGGGCGCCGCCCAGACGAAGGACGCCTATGCCAAGATGAAGGAAGCCGCCGAAGACGCGACGAAGACTGTCGAAGCGACGCTCGAGAGCGCCCAGGCCGGCACCGTCGAACTCGGCCTCAAGGCCATCGACGCACTGCGCACCAATGCCGAGAATTCCCTGTCCCACATGGAAGCCCTGCTCGGCGTCAAGTCCGTTGCCGAGCTCTTCGAACTGCAGACCGCCTTCCTGCGCAAGCAGGCCGAGGTGACGGTCGAGCAGGCGAAGTCCATGCAGGAAGCCACCAAGAAGGTTGCCGAAAAGGTTGCCGCGCCGTCGAAGTCCGCTGCCGAAAAGGCGATGAAGGGCTTCAAGGCCGCCTGATCGCGCCACGGCCGCACAGCAAAAGGGGGCTGGACGTTGTGTCCGGCCCTTTTTAGTATGCAGCGGCCAAGAAGGGTCTTGCAAATTCGGCGTCATGTCCGTATGTGACCCCCGAACGTGCTTGGCGCGTCCCGTGTGCGGTTGTAGCTCAGTTGGTTAGAGCGCAGGTTTGTGGCACCTGAGGTCGAAGGTTCGATCCCCTCCAACCGTACCATTTTTTCCTTGCTGTTCCCGCCATGGCGCACTTGACGTGCGTCGAGGCGATTGCCGTGCGTGCATTTGCCGCTGTGCGGCTCGCGGCCTGTCAAACAGGCGCTGAACAGCCGGAAAGGGCTTCCGTGGTTTTCAGATCGTACCTTTTGGCGCTGCTGGCCGGTCTGGTGCCTCCCACCGTCGCTGCGGCCGCCGACTGGACGCCCGTCGAGCAGGTGAAGACCTATGCAATCGGCGGATCGACCGGGCTGGAGCTCTACAATTCGATCGGCGAACGCGGCCCCGAGGTCGGCGGCCTCGTGCGGGCGATCGCGCATACGGATTTCAAGCTCACCTGGACGCGGGACTATCAGCGGCGCGGCAATGGCTGCGTGCTTGCCAGCGCGCGGCCGAAGCTCGTCATCACCTATACCCTGCCGAAGCTGGCCGGCCGGCTGCCGGCGGAGGTGGAGCGCAGCTGGCAGACCTTCATCGAAGGCGTACGCGCCCACGAGCAGGTTCATGGCGAGATGATCAAGGACCTGACGCGGCAGATCGAGACCGTGACGGTTGGCCTCAGCATGGACGACGATCCCCAGTGCCGGAAGATCCGCAAGGAACTCACCAACCGTCTTGCGCCGCTTGCGGCCTCCCACCGCAAGCGCAACCGTGCCTTCGACCAGACCGAGATGAGCCGCGGCGGCAATGTGCACAGCCTGATCCTGGCACTCGTGAACGGCGGTTGACCTTTTGTTCATAACTCCACTTAAAGCCTTGTTTACCAAGCCTCTTCCGAAGTCCCATTTTGGACGCTGAATTAGGATTCCATTGACCAGTTACCCCTAGGGTCGCCCTCGTCTCGGTGAGGGACCGGTGCGCATGAGGCGATGCCGCGATGTCAATGGGGTTCATAGGCACATGATGTGCGTCACTTGGCTGGCGGTTCCCGCCGGCATTTTCGGGCTGCTTCTCCTGTGGCTTCCGATGAGCCTGCAAGCGCAGCTTGTCTTGAGCTTTGCTGTGCTTGGCGGCATGTTCCTCGCCATGACGCGGCCGCAGAACACCACGCTCCGTCTCGTCACCTTCGTCTTCGCCGGCATCCTCGCCATGCGCTATGCCTACTGGCGCACGACCGAGACGCTGCCGAACTTCGACGAGCCGCTGAATTTCATTCCCGGCTTCCTGCTCTATCTCGCCGAGATGTACTGCCTCGCCATGCTGGCGGTCAGCTTCTTCATGCTGGCTGATCCGCTGAAGCGCACCGCGCCGAAATTTCCCGAGGCGGCCGACCTGCCGACGGTCGACGTCTTCGTGCCGAGCTACAACGAGGACGCGGAGCTGCTGGCCGGAACGTTGGCCGCCGCCAAGTCCATGGTCTATCCGAAGGACAAGCTCAGCGTCTATCTGCTCGATGACGGCGGCACCGAAGCCAAGCGCAACCACAAGGATCCGCGCGTTTCGCTCGCCGCGATCCGCCGGCACGAACAGCTGAAGGCGCTCTGTGCGGCAATGGGCGTGCACTACCACGCCCGCAAGCAGAACGACCATGCCAAGGCCGGCAACCTGAACGAGGGACTGAAGGTCTCGAAGGGCGAACTCGTCGTGGTCTTCGACGCGGATCACGCGCCGGTCCGCGACTTCCTCAAGGAGACCGTGGGCTTCTTCAAGGAGGACAAGAAGCTCTTCCTGGTCCAGACGCCGCACTATTTCCTCAATCCCGATCCGCTGGAAAAGAACCTCCGGACCTTCGCGCGCATGCCGTCGGAAAACGAGATGTTCTATTCGATCCTCCAGCGGGGGCTCGACAAGTGGAACGCTTCCTTCTTCTGCGGCTCGGCCGCCGTGCTGCGCCGCTCCGCTCTCGTGACGACCAACGGCTTTTCCGGCCAGTCGATCACCGAGGACTGCGAGACGGCGCTGTCGCTGCATGCCAAGGGCTGGCACAGCATCTATGTCGACAAGCCGCTGATCGCCGGGCTGCAGCCGGAGACCTTCGTCTCCTTCATCGGCCAGCGCGCCCGCTGGTGCCAGGGCATGCTGCAGATCCTGATCCTCAACCGGCCGTTTCTGGCCAGGGGGCTCACGATGGCGCAGCGCATCTGCTACGCCGGCATCAACCTGTTCTGGCTGTTCCCGCTCTCCAGGCTTGCCTTCGTCTTCTCGCCGCTGCTCTACATCTTCTTCTCGCTGGAGATCTATCAGGCGAACATCATCGAATTCGCCTCCTACGCACTCACCTACCTCGTCGCCTCCTTCGCCATGCAGAGCTATCTCTATGGCCGCGTGCGCTGGCCGTGGGTGTCGGAACTCTACGAGTATGTCCAGTCGGTACTGCTCTTCGGCTCGATCGTCAGCGTCGTGCGCAATCCGCGCAAGCCGACCTTCAACGTGACGGCCAAGGGTCAGACGCTCGACCGCAGCATGCTGTCGCCGCTCGCCCGGCCCTATTTCGTGATCTTCTTCCTGCTGCTCGCCGCCGCTCTCTATTCCGGTTACCGCTTCCTGACGGAGCCGGTCGCGACCGAGCTGCTGCTGATCGTGGCGGGCTGGAACCTCATCAATCTCGGCCTTGCCGGTGCCGCGCTCGGCGCGATCGCCGAACGGCGGGAGCTCAGGCGCAATCAGCGGCTGCCGGTTAAACGGCATGCGATCCTGAAGGCCGGCGAAAAGCGTTATACGGCGATCATCCAGGATGCCTCCTTCGGCGGCGTCTCGGTCGAGTTCCTCGACGCGGCGCCGGCAATCGACCTCGACAACCCGCTGGAAGCGGTCGTCGAACTGCGGCGCGGCGGCCAGCTTCTGGCGTTCAACGTGGTGTGCCGCTCGAGCCGGACGATCGGCGAGACGACGATCCACGGCTTCGCCTATGCCGAGCGCACGACGGATACTTTCATGGCGATCGCCGACCTCATGTATTCCGACCAGGGCGTGCTGCAGGAGCGCCTCGTCCGCCGGCAGGTGCGGCGCAGCTTCTTCTGGGGCACGAGCCGCTTCGCGCTCTGGAGCATCACGGAGACGCTGCGGGCGCTTCGCTACGCCGTCGGGCTCATCCGCGAACAGGCCGTACAGTCCTTCGCCGACGCGCCGATCGTGGTGAAGGAGAACAATGCGCAGATTCCAGGCAGGGCAGCAGATCTGCCCGCGGTATTCACGGGACAACAGGCCTATGGCTAAGCTGCTTCCGCCGGTGACGGCGCTCCCCCTCGTGCTGCTGCTGGTCCAGGCGGCCGCGGCCCAGTCGCTGCTGCCTGAGGCGGCAGTGACGCCCGATAGCGGTCTCGTCCAGTCGACGCTGCTGCCGGAAACGGCGGATCGAAAGGAGGCGGCGCCTGCCGCTTCGGTGCTCGTACCCTTCGAACAGTCGGCCGGGCGCCTCGTGCTCACCGGCGAGGACGACCTCGCCGTGCTGACGGTGCATCTCTCCGACGTGCAGGCTCGCGTTGGCGGCCGGCTGCAGCTCGCCTATGAGAACGCCGTATCCGTCTTGCCGGATACGGCGATGCTGGATGTCGAAGTCAACGGCCGCGAGGCCGGCAGCGTTCCGATCCGGTCCCCTGGCGGGAGCCTCGACGCCGGCATCCCGGTCGCTGCCGATATGTTGATACCCGGCCGGAACGTCATCCGCCTCAGGGCGCGGCAGCACCATCGCGTCGACTGTGCGCTCGACGCGACCTACGAATTGTGGACGCGGCTCGATCCGGCGCGTTCCGGGCTCGTGACATCGCGCCCGACCACCTTCACGGATTTCGACAGCCTGCTCTCCGTCGCCCATGCGGGGTCCGGCCGCACGGAGCTTCGGCTCGTTCTGCCGGGACCCCTCTCGGCCGAAGCGTTCAACGAGGCGGCGCCGGTCCTGCAGGCCCTCACCGTGTTCCTCGATCGTGACGATCTCAGCGTGAGCCTCGGCGACCGGCCGGGCGATGGCCCCGGAATTGACCTGATCGTCGCAATGGACCGGGACGGCGGCAGGCTTCTCGCAGATATCGGCATGGCGGACGCCCCGCGCGGATTGTCGGTGCGCGACGGTGTCAGGCCGGGTCGTGCCACGGTCGTGCTGCGCGCCGCCAATCTTGCCGAGGTGAACGCAGCCGTGCTGTCGGCCGTCAGGGGAGCGATGCGCGACGGCCTCGCCGAAGGCGCGCTCGCGCCGAAACATGGTATGATCGTCGCCGAGGCCGGCAAGCGCTACACGTTGAAGGACGCGGGCTACGAGACCCGGGTCTTCGCGGGGCGTCTCTCGCGCACAAGCTTCGACCTCGACATGCCGGCCGATTTCTACCCCGCGGAATATGCGACGGTGGACCTTCTGCTGCATGCGGCGACGTCGCCTGGCCTGAAGCAGACGGCGCAGGTGCTCGTGCGCGTCAACGACCGTGTCGTCAAGAGTTATCCGCTGCGCAACCGGGAGGGCGAACAGCTCGAAGGCCGCAAGATCGAGCTGCCGCTGCGCGCCTTCCGACCCGGCGTCAACCGGGTGGAACTGCTCGCCGAACTGCCGACGGCCGCCGACGACACCTGCCTGCCGGAGGAGCGCCGGGACGACCGGCCGCGTTTCATCCTGCTCGACCGCACCGTCCTCGTCGTGCCGAACCTGGCGCGCATCGCGCGGCTGCCGGAGCTCGCCGCCTTCGCGGGGCGGTCCTATCCTTTCGCCGACGGCCGGCCCTTCGATGTCGCGATCGACCGTGCGGATGCGAGGACCGCGGAAGCCGCCCTGCAGATGCTCGCCCGCCTTGCCTTCACGGCGCGCGCACCGCTCAATGCGCGCTTCACGATCGGCATGCCGAAGGGCGGTTCCGACCGTCATGCACTGCTGGTCAGCACCGAAAATCGCTTTGCCGAACTTGGCGCGGCGAAGAAGCAGGGCTTTCCTCCTGCCGACGCCGCCGAAGCGGCGTTCGCATCCGGCATCGTCGATCCGCTAACGACCGCCGCGGTTTCGGATGCCGCCGTCTCCGGCGACAATGATGCCGAGGCGCTGCTGTCCGCGTTCCGGACATCGACCGCGGTCGATGACGAGGAGCGGTCGATATCATCGCGTCTCAACCTGGTCGGTGCCGCCGCCGTGGACCGCTTCGCGCGCTGGCTGAGCTATTCTGACGGAAGCGATGCCGCACCGGCGCGGCGGAAAGACGAACCCGTCGTCAGTCTGACGCAGCGCCTGTCGCCGGATGGCGCCACCACCTGGACCGTGCTCTCGGCCGAGTCGCCGGCCGACCTCCAGCGCGCCGTTGGGAAGCTGACGGAGCCGGGTGTTTGGCGCGGCCTGCACGGCGGAACGGCGACGGTCGAGACCGCCAGCCTTGCGGTCGGTTACGAAGCCGCCGCCCGGCACACGATCGCCGCTGTCACCGACAGGAGCCCGGGCAACCTGCGCCGGCTCGCGGCCGCCTGGCTTTCCGACAATTTCCAGATCTACGTGCTGCTCGTACTTGGCCTTCTCGGCGGCTTCGCCGTCTGGCTCGGCCGCGTCGTGCCGCGCAGCGGTGTGAGGACCGACCGATGAGACGCAAGCTTTTGCAACTCGGCCTGCTGCTTGCCGCAACCGCCATGAACGGATCCTTCGCCAGGGCGGATTCCGTCGCGCTCCTGACGGGGCAGGGGACAGCGTTGCTGCCGTTCACGGCAGTCGAGGGA
>NZ_JAKGBU010000112.1 GCF_021555155.1 Rhizobium alarense | reverse complement strand
GTTTTACCCCCTGCATCCCTGCCACCCGGCGAGGGGCGGAGAGTCCAGAGGGGCAGCGCCCCTTTGGGCAAGCCCATAGGGCGCGCAGTTCGACCGATGGTGACACCTGGTCGTTCTGCAGGAAGACCCTCTGTCGCCATCGCTACGCGTCCGCGGCGGGCGCTCGCTTCGTGCGAGGGTCATACCAAAGTTCGGTGATATGGCGACCGTTGCCGCCATGCACGTCGTTGTGGACGTGAACCACGACATCCACAACGAGATAGAGCAGGCGGCGAATGACGGCGTAGGGCAACTGCCGTCCCTGCCTGTTTTGCAGAACCATGAGCGCCAAGCGTTCGAAGGTCAGATCGCATGATCCGGCATGGCAGCTTGTGATGCTGCCGCCATGCCCGGATGCGGCCACGTTGATGAAATCATAGGTTTCGCCGCCGCGAAGCTCAGCGAGCAGGATGCGTGTCGGCTTCATGCGCAGACAGCTTTTCAGCAGTGAAGCGGCCGTGACGACCGCGTTTTCCTCTTCCTTCGCCTCGCTCGGATAGAACAGGTGGACGTGGTTCGGATGGTCCGGCAGGAATAGCTCGGGCACGTCCTCGATGGTGATAAGACGCTGGTCGCGGGCAATCTCCTGCATGAGTGCCTTCATGAGCGTGGTCTTGCCCGAGCCGGTTTCACCGGCCACCACGATGACCTTTTCGAGCTGCACCGCCCGTCGCAGGAAGCCCATGTAATCCTGAGCGTCCTTCAGACGCAGCAATTCCTCTTCGTCCGGCGTCAGGTCGCTTGTGAGCGGCCGAATATGGCCGAAGAACCCTTGCCGGTTGTAGTCCTCCAGGCTGCGACGGCTGAAGGATGGCTTGCGGATCGTGACCGATACCGTTCCATGCTCGCAGGCCGGAGGAATGACGATTTGGATGCGCTCGCCAAGCGGCAAAATGGCCGAGAGAATCGGCCGCGTGTCGGATATGTCCTGATTTGAAAACTTTGCGGTCGCTGTTGCCAGCGACCGCAAGTGTTCGTAGTCAAGCCGGGGCGCATCGTGCCGCTCCCATACACTGTTCCGCTCCACGAACACCTCACCGGGGCGATTCACGCAGACTTCGGTTATCTCCGCATCATCCATCCACTCCTTGAGCGGTTGCAGATGGAAGTCGACCGATGCGGCGCGTTGAACTTGCGCCGATATGTACTCATTTGGGCTGGACATCGTAGACGCTCGAAAAGTCAAGATCGCGGGAAACGTAGATGCCGACTTGCTCGCCCTGGTTCTTGTAGAGCGTCGGCGGAATGTTAATCGTGTTGCGCAGGGCTTCAGCGGCCATGTCGCTTGTCGCGTCGCCGGTCGAATTGAAATTGATTTGGCTATCGCTGCTGCTGTTCTGCGTCGCGTACCGCGCCACGTCATCGACAAGGCTAAGCATCAATGCCCCGCCGAACCGCTTCCAGAAATGATTATTGACATGCCCCGGCAGACCCGCGCCGCCGAGTGGGTCTGCGCCCGGTGAATCGAGGTTCACAACCACGCCGTTCGGCGTCTTAACCCGTGTCCACAGGACGAAGATGCGCGCCATGCCTTGCCGCAGGTTCGACTGGTATTCGCCGGTCACTTCCGACCCGCGTTCAATCAGCAGGACCTTGCCGTTGTCGCTGTAGATATTGCGGGTGACAACGCATGAGGTCATGCCGGGCACCGTCGAATCCAACCGCGTGCGCAGGGCGCAATCGATGAAACTGCCCTTCGCCAGAAGGAAGTTCCGATTACCCAGCATTCCGGCCTTGCGAGGGTCCGTCTGCGTGCCCGTCAGCATGCCCGACAGCGCCCCGCCCGAGCCCGCCGATTGGTTGCCAGACGCCGGCAGCCCGCCGGCCCCGCTGCTGCCCGCATTCTGCGGTTGCGCGCTGCCCGTGCCGGAACCCAGCTCGCCAGAACCGGACGCCATGAGCGGCGCGGCCGATTTGTCCAGGGTTGCCGTGGCCTGCCCGGCTTCGGCTCCGGCTTCGCCGGGTAAGCTCGGCTTGGCATCGGATTGAACGACCGGAACCACTTGTTGCGGCAATTCGGGCCGAACTTCTTCATCGGCCCGTGGGTTGGCTGGCAGCGTGAACGTGCGTGTCGGAACAGTGCTTGTCTGCTCGACATTGCGCTGCTGTTCTTCTTCCGATGCGGACCCACGGGATTTCAGGAACACCAGAATCCCGATGATGATGACGAACAACACGATTGCCAGGAACATGAAGATGCGCTTGACGCTCGACGGCTTGCTGTTGTTCACGCTTGGAACGCCGCGCTCACCATCGAAGGCGTTCAATTCAGGTTGTGCATTAGGTTGGTTCATCACTCGACGCCCTCAGAAGGTTTGACGACGCGCATCACGCCTGGAACCGTGGTTCCATCCGTTGCCGGAATGCCGTCCGCGTTGAAGCTTTCGTTATAGATGCCCACCACCGCGTCCCCGAGGCGCAGGACCAATTCGCGCGACACCCGATGCAATACGAGGATGTCCGCAGCGCTGGGGTCAACATGGCTGTTGACGATGCTTTCGGACTTGTCGCCTGCGACTATGAAAGCTGTCGGGAAGTCGCGATTGTTCGGGAACCGGAGGTAGGTAAACCGGCCATCGTCATAAGCCAACGTCGGCGCGATGCCTTCGGACTTCGAACCGACTTGCATCGTGTAATTCCAATTGACCGGCGAGGGCTTGTTTGCAAGGCGCGTCTCGGCCACGCGCTGCCGCGCTTCGGCTTCCGCCTTGGCCCGTGCCTCGCCCGGATACCGGAATTCGACACGGTAGGCGACCTGCTGATTGCGCGCCGGAGCGCCGTCATTGCTACCGGGCATCAATTGCAGGTCGAAGTCGTAAAGCCGCTGGCTAGTGGTCACCATCAAATTGGTATCCCACTTGCCCGCTTCAGGCGGCATTACCGTCGCGCTGTCCACCTTCACCGACTTCGGTTTCAGGTACAGGATGTTCCGTGCCGCCTTGAACTCCCAACCTTGCGTGAAGCCGCTGGCAACATCAAGGATTTGCTCGCCTTCAGCGAAGACGACACGCGCGCCCAGGCCAGGCAACGCACGCACCAGAACGACATCACCAACGTTGTAATTCACGTATTGGATGCGATTGTCGTACCGGGAGCCGGAGGGCACATCGACGGCCAGCGCGGCCGAGCTGATGGCCGACAAGAGCATGGCGAGTGCGAAACGTTTCATTTCGTACCCCCGAGCATTTCCGAATCAGTACGGTAGCTGGTCACCTGAAACCCGAGCGGGTTGATCAGGCGAGCGGACTCGCGGAAGACGGACGGATTTCGGTACTCGTAGCCGATGGTCGCAACGAATTGCTCGACGCGGCCAGGACCGTTATCTGCAACTCGCTTCGTTCTCTTGACGAAACGAACGGTTGCGATGCCCTTGCCGGACTGCGAAGGCGTGACAGACACGACTTCCACAGTCGCACGAGATTGCGAGCCGAACGTCTTATCGAGCGCATTGTCGCCTTCAAACAGGGCCGCGTACTCCTTGCCCACGTTCACCGACGACAGCAGACCTACGGTGTCATAGTCCTTCTGCAGGGTATGCCAGTCGTAGGTTTCACGGGCGCGGATATACTGGGCCAGCCAGTATTTATCCATCACCTCGTCATAGCCCACGCCCTTGGAATCGAGCGCCGTCACGATGTCCGGCACACCGGTAGCGCTATCGACGCGGATCACGTATGGCGTGTTTTCCTTCAGCGGCAGCATCAAAAAGATGCCCAGTGCAGACAGGATGAAGCCGACGCCAAAGGCCCCGGCCACCTTCCAGGCCCGACGTTCTGAAACCTCGATTTGATGGATGCGCGAGGCCTCCCAATCCATCGCCTGCGCGAACTCTGCATGCGTGGAGGGATTCTCAGTCGAATTGGTATCGGCCGCACGCTGACCCTCCCTCCTGTCTTCCGTGCGGTGTTTCGAGCGTCCGAACATAGTTATTCCCCTTGAGTGTCAAAAATTTCAGGCTGGGAAAGCGGGGCCGTTGCAGGGATTTCCTTGTTCACGGGAACCCGTGGCTTTCCATTGAGCGCCGGTACGACCGGCGCTTGAGTTGTCGCGCAGCCCGCGAGGCTGATCGCGACCGCGAGAGCGATCATTGCTTTGTGCATCTTGGTTTCCTATGGAGCGGCAGGGACACGCCAGATTATAGCAGTGTGGATGCCAATATGGCCCATATTGGCTAACTGCGGAGACAAAGATACCGCCCGAAGCCGTTCCGGCCTGGGGCGGTTTGATTACTGGCCTTCGACCCCGCCGCCGCGTGCCCGGCCCCAGTTCTTACCGAATTGACCCGCCACATGCTGGCGGTATTTCGGGTTCCACATCGTGTTGCCTGCGGACAAGTGATTGAGCCTGCCCGCCGTGACCATCATGCCCGACTCTAGGTCGCGCCTCGTTGAAGCGGGGTTGACCATCTGGCCGACCGCTCGGCCGAGGTTGCCCGGTGCCCGCGCGAGGCCAGAGGCTTGCGCAGCCATTCCGCCGAACGTAATGGCTGCGGCCGAAATGCCGCCGCCGAGCTGCGCGCCAAGGTCATAGACGCGATAGAGCAGGTACAGCATGACGACGGTCATGCCGACAATCGTCAGCGCTGCAAACAACGTGCTGCCAGTTGGCGAGTCCACGTCGATCTGCGATACCACATACTGAAACATCTTGATCGCCAGCGCGAGAACCGCAGACAAAAGCGAAAGCTGGAGCACGGTGGTTATGATGGCGCCAAACCACCTGTCGAAGAACCCTTTCGTGACGGACCAACCCAGCGCCAGCACAAACAGCGGCCCGATGGCCAACAGCAGCGTAATGACCGCCTTAGACGCAATTACCATTGCGCCGGCAGGCAAGGCGATGACCATCGTCGCAATAGAAATCCCAATCGAAAGTACGATTTCAGATAGACCAAGGCTGATCTCAGTTATGCCGCGTCCGGCCCCGCGTTCCCACAGCACGGCCCCCAAATCCCAGCCGTCCTGTAGTGCCTTGTCGATAGTTTCGTAGATCGAACCCGGGTCAGCCCCATTATTCCCGGCAAACGCGGTCGCGAAGGCAGTTTCCATTCCCCGAATCGACGTGACGACCCAGCCGTTGTAGTTGCTCACATTGAGCGCAATGGCCGCAATGATTAGGTACTTGAAGACAGACAACATCAGGTGCGAGAACGGGCCGTCGAGCCGGCCCAGCGCCATCAACGTTCCGATGAACGCGTAGTAGATACCGCCCGCAATAACTGCTGTCGCCGCAATCATGCTGATGACATCGGAGGTGACGGCAGTCACGTAGGATTCAAGGGCGCTATTTATCGTTTCACCGATGAAGGTGAATAGCATTACGTCGGTGGCCATTATTCTTCCCTCAGCTGCTTGCTGAAGTCCTTCGCATCCAGCTGCAAGTGGCCACGCCGGGCGAGATCCTTCTCGCCCTGCGCCTTCTCGGCATTGATGCAGTTTGCCGATGCCGCCAGTTTGCCGGGGTTTTCACGGCACTTCTTGACCATGGCCGCACGCTCCGGGTCATGCTCCTTGTACCACTCGACTGTTTGGACTGGCGTTTTCTCGCCACAGCCGGCAACCCCGGCAAGAATGAAGATTACGAGAGCAATGCGTTTCATGGTCGGCGCGCCTTGTTGTCAGTCGAAGGTGAGAGGTGTCAGGTCCACATGCCCGCGACGGGCCAGCTCTTTCGCTGCCAGCTCACGTTGGCGCTGTTCCTGCACCCGCTGTTCGGCATCTGCGACCATCGAATAAAGCTGAAGCTTCGTCTGTTCATTCGCGATCATCGCCTGTTCCGAAGCGATGCGGCTTTGTAGCTCCGCAATCGCCTTCGGATCATCGGTCTTGCTGATCTGCTGCATGAGCCGGTCGATCTGGTTCAGGCGGTCTTTTGCCTGATCGTAGGCGTCCAATGCGAACGCTTTATCTTGGAACGGCTTGACCGCACCGGCTTCGCATGCGGTACGCTGGGCACCGGCTGCGTACGTTGCGCAGGCGTCATACTGCTTGTTGGCGTTGTACAGCTCAGAAGCCCGCCCGCTCAGGCTCGCATAGCCGCCCTCACGGACGGAATCGTAGACATCCTGCCAATCGGTCGGCAGGTAGTCGCGCAATGCCGGGTCATTGAAAATTTCCCCAAGATTGCGCGAGCCTGTCAGCGATTCATACTGTGACTTCATCTGGTCAATCTGCGATTGCATCTGCTTCGCTTGCTCGGACCACTGCTTGATGGTTTCGACGTGCTTGATGGCACGGTCCATGATGCTCGCTCCGTCCGTGACAGGAATCTGCGCGTGCGCAGCTCCCGTCAGTAGAAGGCCGAGCGCGAACATGATTGCTACCTTCTTCATTGCCGCATCTCCGTTTATTGTTTGGACGACGCCACGCGAGCCTTACGGCGTGCGTGGAACACAGGAAGCCATTGCGAAGGGTCGTCCCCAACCTCCGCAATAACCAGGTCCAGCAGTTCGTTGTTGTCCGTGCTGCCAGACAAGATTGCCAGTTCGTCATCGAAATTCTGTCGATTCTCCTTCGGCCCAAACGGGCCGAGGTCGAGCCGGCAGAGCATCGATTGCCGCCCTTGTTTCACGAGGAACAAACGACTTTCCTCATCCATGTTGCGGATGATGTCGAATTCTTCGACCGTGACCTTGAAGCCCTTCGTGTACTCGTCGAAGTCGGCCTTCGGGTTCGGAAGGTAGATCTCCGTCGCCACTTGCTGCACAAGCTGCGAGGCGATTTTCGAATTCAGAAGGCTACTCGGCATCTGCGTTGCGAACACGCCGAGGCCATTCTGTTTACGGATGGTGAGCTGCTTGTTGCCGGCGAAGTCCGAGAACGCTTCGTCATCGACCCACTTCCAAGCCTCATCCATCCAGTAGATGAAGCGGCGGCCGTCGATGACGGTTTCCATTCGATGCAGCAGGTACATCGAAATAGGCGTGCGAACGTCCGAGTTATCAAGGAAGTCGGTTCCGTCGAACCCATAATTGGCATGCGTGGTGAAATCGATCTGGTCAATCGGGCAATCCAATGCCCACCAGAACGCACCCCGCTTGCCATTGCCGTCATCGAAGCACCACTTAGCCAGGCGCTTCGCAACGCTGTTTTCACGGTCGGCCCGGTCGCTGCCTTCTGTGATGTTCTGAAGAACCGTCGAAAGGCGGCGCAGCGACCGATCCATTCGCATCACCGTGCGAACGGCATGGTTGATACGCATTTCGTCCGTCGTGGTGACTTGCTGGCCGTCGCGAGACACCAGCACGCGAACGAGCCGTTCGAGGAACAGAATGTTGTCGTCGGTTGCGTCCATTTGGAACGGGTTGAAGCCCGTAGGCTGGCCGTTCTTCACCGACAGATACTTGCCGCCGATAGCGAGGATTGTCGCCTTTGCGCCTTCGTCCTTGTCGAAGAAGACATTGCACATGCCCTGCGGTGCGTTGTGCATGTACTTCTGCGCCTGGGTCAGGCAGAAGTTCATCAAGACGGTCTTACCCGAACCTGACTGGCCGATGATGCGCGTATTGCCCAGCAGCTTCTTATCGTAATTGTCTTCGTCGCCCTTGGCGTAATGGAAGTTCAGATAGGCCGGCTGCCCGGAGGGCGTCTTCAGCAGGGTAATCGCCTGCCCCCAGGAGTTGCCGTCTCGCTTCCCGGACCTGAAGTTGTGGAAACACGACAGGCCGGCGAAGTTCAGCGACGTAAGACCCGCCACACGAGGCCTGTAACGCCAATTGCAGGGCAACTGAGCATAGAAGGCCGCATCGGTGGCGGTGACCACCAGGGCGGCAAGGAAACCTTCGTCCTGAAGCAAGGACATGGCCGTTGTGGTGTTCCGCTTCACCCCGTCCATGTCGTCGCCGAAGACCATAAGCGAATAGTGATACTCGCCCATCGTGAATTTGCCCTGTTCGAGCTGGTCGATTGCGAAAACCATTTCCTCGATCTGCGTCTGGCTGCCGTCTTCAGTGTTCTGAAGCTGCCGCATCTGTCGGTCGAGGAAGTCCCTGCCCTGTCGCTTCGGCATGAAGCTGTAGGACTGCGTGATGACAAATTCGAAGTCGCTGTACATCAAGCCGTTCAAAATGCCCGGCTCGGTGTGTGAGGCGTAGTCCTTGAAGTCGATGCAGCGGGCAAAACGCGTCGAGTTCGGCGAGCGGATCTCGATAGTTTCCGTGCCAACGAACACCCATGCCGTGCCCAGGTATTCGTTAAGCGGGCACTTCGGCACCCGCACTTTTTGCCACTCTCCCGTGACTAAAAAGTTCAGAAATTCGAGCTGCCGCGAGCAGAGAACATCCTTGTCATCCCGATAGGTTGACAGGACTTCCAGCCCGCGACCGTCGTCACCGCCATAACGGCGCATGCTGGATTCAATCTGAAAGGCAATCTCATCCAGCTTGCTCAAGGCCTCGCGCTGTTCGGCAAGGATTTCCTCCTTGGACCGGCGCGCAGCCTTCATCAAGCTACGGCTGAAGCCGGACGGATTCGGGCGATAGACCACCGTCAGATAGAGTTCGTTCGCCATCATCCGATAACCGGCAAAGGAGCCGTAGTATTTGTTATCGAGGTCGGTGCTGAACTGATTCTTGAAGTAGGACTTCAGGCGGTCGGATGTCTTGCGGCGCACGTTGTGCGACCACAGAGCGACATGATCCGACGATATCGACCGGAACAACGTGTTGAGCTGGTCTTTTCGCAGGAGCAGTTCTTCCGGGTCCTGGGTCTCAAAGGCGAGACCGGCGACCTTCCAAGTGCGGATATAGTCACCCTGCAGGGTGACTATCGTCGTCGGGTTGACGTGGCTGCTATAGGGAACGAACGACGACAGAGGCCGTTCACCGTTGAGCTGTTCGAAATATTTCGGCTGCGCGTTCATGAAGGCCTCACTTCCGTTTCTTGAACGCGATCGGGCTATAAGCCGACGCTTTCCAGAACCGGCCGTTGCGATTGTAATTGACGAGCCGGAACATCATTTTCAGTCCCAGCAACCTGAATTGCTGATCGTCGGACTTGGTGACCGCCCGCATCATCATGACCACCAAAGGGAGGACGACGATCATCAAGATCGTCGTCCAGACCACTATCAGAACCACGGTTCCGCCCACGACCACGAACGGCACCACGGGAACGCCGAAAATCATCGCCGGCCGCGTGCAACCTTTGAACAGTGGGTCACCCTGATAGCCGACGCTACGGCTACTGCTTTCCAGTGATACCGCCATGTTGGATATCCCCTATGGTCAGCCGAGCAGGTAACGCGCGACTTCAGCGGCTACGCCGACCATGAGGCCACCGCCCAACACGGGAACCACATCTGCGAAGCGGGCGTGCTGGAAGGCCATCTTGTAGCCCGACCAGATGATCGCGATGGTAACCACCGTGATCGACACGCCGCGCAGCAGCGCGAGGATGTTTTCCATAGCTTCGTTGACTTTATCGAGGCCCTGCGCCATCGCGGGAGTGGCAACGACAAAGCCGGCCAGCAGTAGAATCGCCAGAGCGGCCAAAGCGCGGGACGGCTTGCGGGTGTTGATGTTTGCAAATTTCATAGTGAGTTCGTCCTTAATTAAGGTAGTTGACGGTAAACGACTTCGAAACCTCTCGGTGGATGGCAATTCATTTCATTCGATACTTCCCCCTGTCTCAACGGATGCCACGACCGCATTGTACCCGAACGGACGCCAAAACGTACTATCTTGGCAACCGCTGATTGTGAAGCTTGTAGAGCTATGATTTCCGGCTTGGCCGCTTCCCGGTCCCCGGTTTCTTCATCGCTTTTGGGACCGGCTTCCCATTTTGGTCATCCATCATGACCTTGCAGCCGTCCTTGTAGCCGCTGCATCCCCAAAACCAGCCGTATTGCCCGTTCCGGCGAAACATCGGCTTGCCGCAGCTCGGGCACGGGGCCGTTTTAATGGCGACTGGCTTGCCCTTGTCATCGTCCATGAAGGTCTTGCACTCCTCATTTGTGCAAAACCATGCATGCCGGCCCGTCCCCTTCCCGGTCTCCTTGTCCTTCTTCTGATACCGGCGCAGGGCCGCACTGCACTTCGGGCAGGCATGCCCAGCAAGCGGCTTGCCGCCCAGGTCATCGAGGAAGGTTTCACACCCTTCCCCAGGGCAGGCCCACACAAAGCCTGACCCGCTCTTGCGCTTGTAGCGGCGCAGCGCCGTCCCACACGTCGGGCATGGATGCGAGGCCCGTTCGATAGGCTTGCCCTTGTCATCGTCCATGAAGTGCCCGCATGCCTCGTTCGTACAACGCCAGAACGGGCCGCGTGCCGACTTCGTATAGAGTCTCAGGCCCTGGCTGCACTTCGGGCACTTGAAGCGCGGCGTGAATTCGCCACTGGTCGCGACCCGCGCCAGTTCTTCGTTGAGCTGCCGGTACGCAGGCGCAACGACATTGACGTAAGAGGTGCGGCCTTCGGCGATGGCGTCAAGGTCCACTTCCAAACGGCGCGTGAAGTCCAGCTCCATGAACGCGAAATTCCCGCGCACCAGGTTGTCAACGATCAATTCGCCGATTTCGGTCGGGACTAGCAGGCGCTTTTCCTCGACCACGTAGCGGCGCGACATGATGTTTTTCATGATCGCGGCATAGGTGGCCGGACGGCCGATGCCTTCGGCTTCCAGTTTCGCGATCAAGCCCGCTTCCGTGTAACGGCGTGGCGGCTGCGTCTTCTTGCGCAGCAGCTTGCCGTCGTCGGCTTGTTTCGCGCCGCCAACTTCAAGCATCGGCACCTTGCCGCCGTCAGCTTCGGCCGCGTCATCGCCGGCAGCATCCGCTTCCTCGACCGCATCCTGCTTGGTCAGGCCGCGCCAGCCCGGCACCGTCAGCACACGGCCCTTGGCCGTGTACTCGAAACCCTCGTTGCTATCGGTTGCAACCAGGCGAACTGTGTTGACGCGGTAACGTGCATCGGCCAACTGCGAAGCAATTGCCCGCTGCCGAATGAGACGATAAAGCGCCCGCTGCGCTTCATCGTCGCCCGCTTCCTCGACCTCGATATGCGTTGGCCGGATGGCTTCATGCCCCTGCTGCGCGCCCGCCTTTTCTTTCCAGCGGCGCGGCTGGTCGGGCAACGCGAATCCCTTGCCTGCGGCAAAGTCGCGGATCTCCGCTATCGCGTCATCGCCCAGGTTCACGCTATCGGTTCGAATGTAGTTGATGACCCCTTGTTCAAACAGCTTCTGCGACGCCTTTGTCGTCGCGTCCGCACTCATCTTCAGCGACGCGCTCGCCGCTCGCAGCATGAGCGAAGTCGAAAACGGCGACGGTGGCCGTTCTGACGCGTCTTCGCCGGTCGATTCCAGCACACGGAATTGACGGCAGGCCGAAGCCCGCCCCGCAATGCCTTCATCGAGCAGATACGGCGCATCGTCAGTGACGTACGGCTTCGTATCCCATTGCGCGCTCCACGCGCCGCCGTCGAATATGACCGTCGCGCCGAAATGGTTTGTGGACTTGAACGCCTTGATGCGACGTTCAAGGTCCACCACCAGCCGAACCGCGATGCTTTGCACCCGTCCGGCCGATAGCGACATGCCGAGCATGTCCGACAGCAGCGGCGACACCATGTAGCCGACGATGCGGTCAAGGGCCCGCCGGCCTTCCTGCGCATGCACAAGCGCCATGTCGATGTCGCGCGGCGCTGACAGCGCCGCATGAATCGCCTTGTCCGTAATCTCCGTGAACGTCACACGTCGATAGTCCGAATCGCCGAGGCTCAGAGCATCCTTCAGATGCCATGCTATCGCCTCCCCTTCCCTGTCCGGGTCGGTCGCCAGATAGACCATTTCCGCCGACGCAGTATCGCGCCGGATGCGCGAAACCCGTTGCTCGGCACCCGGAAAGGTTCGGTCCCCGACCTTCACAGGCGGAATGAATTCATACTCAAGGTCGAAGTTGGGCTTCGAAATGCCGAACGACTTTTGCGGAAGGTCGCGGATGTGGCCCGCGCTCGCGACTACCTTCCAACCGTCCCCCAGGTAGCCCGCGATCTTTTCGACCTTGTTCGGGCTTTCCACCACCATGATTTTCATAAATTGTCCCGGTCGTCCAATGAGTCAGAAGATCGTCACGTCTTCCGTCGTGGTTTTGCCTGAAATGGAGCTGTCGCCCGCTTGCACCGGCTTCAGCGGCACAGGGCCATCTTCGGTCGCCGCGTCCGCCTGCGGCGGTTCAGGAGCGTCCTCGACCTTGCGGGGCGCAAGGTCAACTAGCACAGATGAGTGGTCGGCAGGCTCGACCACGCTAGGCGGCGTCTGCACCGCCTCAACCGTGAGCGGAACCGCCGCTTGCGCGTCGGCCGGCTGCTTGGCCGCAGCCCTTTGCCCGTTGCCAATCGCCGGCACGACCGGAATCGCCTTCGTCTGATCGGCCGCGCTCGCAAGTACCTTTTGCACGTAGCTCGGATCTCCGGCCTTGTCAGGCCGGAATCCACGCGTGAAGTTGCCTGAGTAGTAGCAGGAAAAAGCCGCCTGAAGCGCTTCCTGCTCCTTCCCAGGCATGCGCGCATGCGCGCGGCCATAGCATTCTTCGAGGATTTTCGAACCTGCCCGCAGGTTTTCGCACGGGTCGAACGCCCGTGCGTAGCTCAGACTGTATTTCGGCAGGTTGTAGCGATTGACCTGCGCTATTCCGACAGAGAAGTTGAAGCCCTGGGCTTCAAGCGATTGTGCGGTCGCCACCGCCTCATCAAGCGATTTAGGTTGGCGGGCTAAACGCCCGCCAACCACGCCTATCGCGTAAGGATTGAAACTTGATTCGACCTGTACGACCGCCGCCATCGTCTGCGGTGCGACGGTCGGCGCGCACTGTTCGACCAGCGCCATAAGCTCCAGCATGGATTCGTCTCCGGTTCAGGAATTGACGAGATCCATAATACCATATCTTGGTAATTACAAATGAGCTGAACTGGTCTTCCCGGTTTTCGTTTTCGAAGGCATCTTGATTGGCTTCTGGACCTTCGTTTTAGGCGTTCCCGGCATCGCCTGATTCCGCATCAAGGTAAAGCTTTCTGTCGGATACATTTCCTTCAGATGGTCGTTGAGCCTCATCAAGTCCTTGAACAGGCGTGGACTGCTTCGGTCGCGTCTTGTGGTCAGATACCACTCCTTCCCCGGTTCCGCGAGCAGTTGAGCCAGCACGTAAAACCATTCGGGAAGTCCTTTCCCCTTGTGCTGCTTCAGAATGTGCGTGTGATCGGAAAAGGTCGCAACCACGTAGAAACCCATCTCGGTCTCCAAGACCAGTAGACGGTCGATGATCTTATGCTTCGCTGCCAGCTCCAAGTCTCCTTCCAGGATGGAGTTGGTCAGACTGCATGGCTCTCGTTTCATAGTGGGTTTGTCGTCTCGATGATTCATTTCGGTAACATCCCATTGTACTACCAAAACACTATATTTTGGTAGGCGCTACGTTCCTCCCGGACGTGAACGAATGGTCACACCGAGCAGAGGTTTGCTCACCCCAGCTAAAGCCGGGGCCGGGCTTTCGTGAACCGAACCCGCAAGCGGTTTCGGCCCTTCGGGCGTCAATCCCTTTCGTTGGCCCGCGACGACCTCCTGCCGAACGCGGATGGAACTGACGTTCCGAATCCCTTCCTTCACTTCGTCAGCCAATGCTGACAACGAGCGTTGCCGTTGAGGCGCTAGAAGCATTCCATTGTATACCACTTTGGTGACCAGCTTTAGGGGTCATCCGCATATCTGTCACCATGGCCGCGATGGTGACGGAAGTGCCGCCGGCGCCGGCGAGTTCCGTCACCAATCATCGCGCCGCGTGCGCTGATTCTGTCTTGGTGACACCGCGGCCCGATCGCTGGCCAAGGTTCGTCACCATCACCAGCGCCGGCCCTTTTGGTGACAAACGCGAGC
>NZ_JAKGBU010000111.1:5896-14246 GCF_021555155.1 Rhizobium alarense | reverse complement strand
ACTCCAAGACCCCTTCGGGCCAAAAGTGTTACCCATGTCTCCGGTATAAACCGTAACCCATGTGTCCAGAATGGACCAGAAGGGGCTGGCGGACAGAGAGGGATTCGAACCCTCGATACGCTTTCACGTATACACGCGTTCCAGGCGTGCGCCTTCAACCACTCGGCCACCTGTCCATCCGCACGTCGCCGGTCGGTCAGGCCGGCGCGGACCGCTTCCGTATCGATTGGGGCGGGACGGCGCGATATATACCGATGCGGGCCGAGGGATCAACCGGTTTCTGACAGAAATTTGAAGCCCCCGGCATCGAGCCGAAATCGGGCAGCCATTGCAGGTTGCGCCCCGGCATCCTATTTTTAGGCGAGCCAGGCGCGGGACCGGGGCATGAGGCCCTGGCGGAGGGTTGGATGATACGCTTTTTCCTTCGTTTCCTGAGCGCCGTCGCCCTCGTCGTCGCGGTGATGGCCGGGACCATCGACGCGATCCAGTCGATCGCCGCCAACGAGCTGGTCCTGACGCCGCTCGCGGTTGCCTGGGCGTCCGCCAGCCCGGAAACGATCGCCTATGTGGCGGATACGATCATGAACCGGCTGCATCCCCATGTCTGGAACTACGGCGCCATGTGGGTGCTGGCGCAGCCGGCCTTCGCGGTGCTTCTGGCACTGTCATTGTTCTTCTGGGTCATCGCCTACAGGCGACCGCCCATGGCCGGGCGCTTCACCGCCTGAACCGTTGCGAATTGCCGCGCCCGCAGGGCGCCAAGGAGAAATCACCATGTTCCTGATCGACATGTTCAACAAGAAGACCGAAATGCCGCGGCCGCAGGACGCCCTGCCGGGACGGGCGGAGCCCATCGCGACGTCCGAGGCGCATTTCGTCAACGGCCGGCCGCTCAAAGGCCCCTATCCGGCGGGCGCGAAGACCGTGCTCCTCGGCATGGGCTGCTTCTGGGGCGCGGAACGCGTCTTCTGGCAGATGCCCGGCGTGTGGGTGACCGCCGTCGGCTATGCCGGGGGCATCACGCCGAACCCGACCTACCAGGAGACGACGACGGGCCTCACCGGCCACGCCGAAGTGGTTTTCGTCGCCTATGACCCCGGGATCGTGAGCTTCGCGCAGATTCTGAAGGTGTTCTTCGAGGCGCACGACCCGACCCAGGGCATGCGCCAGGGCAACGACATCGGCACCACCTATCGCTCGGCGATCTATACGAGCGACGCGGAACAGCTCGCGGCGGCGCGCGCGATGCGCGACGCCTTCCAGGCGGCGCTCGAGGGGGCCGGGCACGGCGGCCGCATCACGACCGAAATCGCACCGGTCGGCGCGTTCTACTTCGCCGAAGCGGCGCATCAGCAGTACCTCGCCAAGAATCCGGGCGGCTATTGCGGCCTGCGCGGCACCGGCGTCAGCTGCGCGATCGGCTGACGCATTCCTGCCGATTTCGAAGGGCCCCGACGGTCTTGCCGCCGGGGCCTCATATTTTTACCAGTTGAAAAATTTCTCGTGAATTTTTCGTGCAGGCATGCAAGGATTGCTGCGCCTGGCCCAGGGGAACGGGTCGGTTGCTCCGCAGACACGCCGGAAAACCAGGCGTGCGGGAGGCCCCAAAAGATCAATAGCGAACAGGGCTGCACAATGAAAAAAACCCTTCTCACCCTCCTTGCAACGGCTGCCGTGTCGGCGAGCGCGCTTGCGGCGGACATCAAGCCGGCAATCATCTACGACCTGGGCGGAAAGTTCGACAAGTCGTTCAACGAGGCCGCCTATAACGGCGCCGAGAAGTTCAAGGCGGAAACCGGCATCGAATACCGCGACTTCGAGATCGCCAACGACGCGCAGCGCGAGCAGGCCCTCCGCCGCTTCGCCGACGACGGCAACAACCCGATCGTGATGGCCGGCTTCTCCTGGGCCGCATCGCTCGAGAAGGTCGCAGCCGAATATCCGGACACGAAATTCGCGATCATCGACATGGTGGTCGACAAGCCGAACGTCCGCTCCGTCGTCTTCAAGGAGGAGGAAGGCTCCTGGCTCGCCGGGATCATGGCCGGCATGGCCTCCAAGTCGAAGACCGTCAGCTTCGTCGGCGGCATGGACATTCCGCTGATCCACAAGTTCGCCTGCGGCTACATCGGCGGCGCCAAGTCCACCGGCGCGGACGTCAAGGTGCTCGAAGCCTACACCGGCACGACGCCGGATGCCTGGAACGATCCGGTCAAGGGCGGCGAAATCGCCAAGTCGCAGTTCGACCAGGGCTCGGACGTGGTCTACCACGCGGCCGGCGGAACCGGTGTGGGCGTGCTCCAGGCCGCGGCCGACGCGGGCAAGCTCGGCATCGGCGTCGATTCGAACCAGAACGGCCTGCAGCCCGGCAAGGTTCTGACCTCGATGCTGAAGCGCGTCGATGTCGCCGTCTACGACGCCTTCACGACGGCAAAGGACGACACGTTCAAGCCGGGCATCAACGTTCTCGGCCTCAAGGAGGACGGCGTCGGCGTCGCGATGGACGACAACAACGCCCCGCTCGTCAGCGAAGAGATAAAGGCCGCCGTGGACAAGGCGAAGGCCGACATCATCGCGGGCACCGTCACGGTGCACGACTACATGTCCGACGAAAGCTGCCCCTACTGATCGGCATCGCCGCCCCCGTGCGTCGTCGCATGCGGGGCGGCCCCGACCTGCCGGTCATGGTGTCAGTAGTGCGGCGGCCGCGTAACGGGCGGCGCCTCGAGCGCCTGCTCCTCCAGCGACAGGAACCGTTCCGTCAGGCGATCGAGCTTGTCGCGCATCTGCCCGACCAGCTTCCACTGTTCGGCAAGCTGGTCCGAAAGCTCTTCGATCGCTCTCGCCTGATGGGCGACGTGCTCCTCCAGCACGGCGATGCGGCGGGTCGGCTCGTCTTCGGACGGTGCGGTCGTCATGCGGATCTTCCTTCCTCGGCTTCGGCCCGGACATCTCGCGCCGTCGGTGGAGCCGCCGCATGCGCCGCCCGCGCGATGGCGCTGGACAAGAGCGGCCGGACCTACAAGACTGCGCAACGCGGCCACGATGGCCCGGCGGTTTCCCTTTCCATCGCATGGTGGTCGTCATGAGCGAATTCGCAATCGAACTCAAGGGCATCGACAAGAGCTTCGGGCTCGTCCATGCCAACAGGAACATCAATCTCAAGGTCAGCAAGGGCACCATCCACGGCATCATCGGCGAAAACGGTGCCGGCAAGTCCACGCTGATGTCAATCCTCTACGGATTCTACCAGGCCGACCGGGGCGAGATCCATATCGGCGGCAAGGCCGTCGCGATCCGCGATCCCAACGCGGCGATCGCCGCCGGAATCGGCATGGTGCACCAGCACTTCATGCTGGTCGAGAACTTCACGGTGCTCGAAAACGTCATGCTCGGCGCGGAAGAGAGCCAGATCCTCAACGCCGGCATCACCAAGGCGCGCGCCGAACTGAAGCGGCTCGAGAAGGAATATGCGCTGGAGGTCGATCCGGACGCGGTCATCGAGGAACTGCCGGTCGGCATCCAGCAGCGCGTCGAGATCCTGAAGGCGCTCTACCGCAAGGCCGACATCCTGATTCTCGACGAGCCGACGGGCGTGCTGACGCCGGCGGAGGCCGATCATCTGTTCCGCATCCTCGAGCAGCTCAAGGCGCAGGGCAAGACGGTCATCCTGATCACCCACAAGCTGCGCGAGATCATGGCGATCACCGACGAGGTCTCCGTCATGCGGCGCGGCGAGATGGTCGCGACGCGGGAAACCGCGAAGACCTCCGTCGAGGAACTGGCCGAGCTGATGGTTGGCCGCCGGGTGTTGCTGCGCGTCGAAAAGGGCGAGCCGAAGCCCGCCGACATCAAGCTCTCCGTCCGCAACCTGACGGTGCGCGACGGGCGCGGCGTCACCATGGTCGACAACGTCTCCTTCGACATCCGTGCCGGCGAGATCGTCGGCATCGCGGGCGTCGCCGGCAACGGCCAGTCGGAGCTGCTGGAGGCGATCTCCGGCATCCGCCGCGCCGCATCCGGCGACGTGACGCTGAACGGCCAGGCGATCGATGTGACCGGCCATGCGGATCCGGCGAAGCTGCGCCGGCGCGGCCTTGCCCATGTGCCGGAAGACCGCCACCATGTCGGCCTCGTGCTGAAATTCGAGGAAAGCGAGAACGCCATTCTCGGCTATCACGGCGATCCGAAATATCTGAAGGGCGTGTTCCTGAACATCGACGCCATTCGCGCCGATGCGGAGGAGAAGATCGCGAAATACGACATCCGGCCGCCGAACGCGCGGCTCAAGACGGCGAACTTCTCCGGTGGCAACCAGCAGAAGATCGTGCTGGCGCGCGAGATGGAACGGGATCCGGACGTGCTGCTGATCGGCCAGCCGACACGCGGCGTCGACGTGGGTGCGATCGAATTCATCCACAAGCGCATCATCGAGATGCGCGACCAGGGCAAGGCCGTGCTGCTGGTCTCCGTCGAGCTCGACGAGATCCGTGCGCTGTCGGACCGGATTCTCGTGATGTTCGCGGGCCGTGTCGTCGGCGAGCGAACGCCTGACGCCACCGAAGGTGAACTTGGCCTGCTGATGGCCGGTGTCGAGGGCCGGAAGGAGGCCGCCGAATGAGCAACCCCTATGCGAAACTGCCCGGCTGGGCGGAATACGGGCTGATCCCGCTCGTCAACCTCGCCGTCGCGTTCCTGGTTGCCGGCCTCGTCGTCCTCCTCGTCGGCGAGAACCCGCTGGAGGCCGCCTACCATCTCCTCAACGGCGCCTTCGGCCGTGGCGAATATATCGGCTTCACGCTCTATTACGCCACGACCTTCATCTTCACCGGATTGGCGGTCGCGGTCGCCTTCCACTGCGGCCTCTTCAACATCGGCGGCGAGGGCCAGGCCTATATCGGCGGCATCGGCGTGGCGCTGGCCTGCCTGTGGCTCGACCGGTTCGCACCGTGGTACGTCGTCTTCCCCCTGGCGGTCGTCGGTTCGGCGCTCTTCGGGGCGCTCTGGGCGTTTCTGCCCGGCTGGCTGCAGGCCAGGCGCGGCAGCCACATCGTCATCACCACCATCATGTTCAATTTCATCGCCGCCAGCCTGATGGTCTATCTGCTGACGCGGGTGTTGAAGCCGCTCGGCTCGATGGCGCCGCAGACGCGCACCTTCGACGCCGGCGGACAATTGCCGAAGCTCGACTGGCTGCTCTCGATCTTCGGGCTCGACATCGGCAACGCGCCGTTCAACGTCTCCTTCCTGCTGGCGCTTCTCTGTGCCTTCGGCGTCTGGCTGCTCATCTGGCGCACGAAGCTCGGCTACGAGATGCGCACCATGGGCCACAGCCCGGCCGCCGCACGTTATGCCGGCATCGGCGAGGCGCGCATCACGGTCATCGCGATGATGATCTCCGGCGGGCTCGCCGGCATGATGGCGCTGAACCCGATCATGGGCGAGCAGTTCCGCATGCAGCTCGACTTCGTGCAGGGTGCCGGCTTCGTCGGCATCGCGGTGGCGCTGATGGGCCGCTCGCATCCGGCCGGCATCATTCCCGCCGCCGTGCTCTTCGGCGTGCTCTACCAGGGCGGTGCGGAGATCGCTTTCGAAATGCCGTCGATCTCGCGCGACATGATCGTGATCATCCAGGGCCTCGTCATCCTCTTTGCCGGCGCGCTGGAAAATATGTTCCGCCCGGCGGTCGGCCGCGCCTTCGCAAGTCTCGCCGCCCGCCAGAATGCCGTCGCCGCGACGAAGGGAGCCTGAGAAATGGACGTCTTCTACACCCTCGTCGTGCTGCTCGAATCGACGATCCGCGTCTCTGTCCCGCTGATCCTCGCGGCCCTTGCCGGGCTCTTCACGGAACGCGCCGGCGTTTTCGACATCGGCCTCGAGGGCAAGATGCTCGGTGCCGCCTTCGCCGCCGGCTCGGTCGCCTACGTCACGCAGTCGGCGCCGCTCGGCCTGCTGGCTGCGATCCTGGTCTCCGTCCTGCTCTCGCTGGTGCACGGCTATGCCTCGATCACCCAGCGCGGCAGCCAGATCGTCTCGGGCGTCGCGATCAACTTCATCGTCGCCGGCTCCACCGTCATCCTGGGCGAGGCCTGGTTCCGCCAGGGCGGGCGCACGCCGGCATTGCCCGAAGGCGCGCGCTTCGGCACGATCGACTTCCCTTTCGCCGACGCGGTCCGCGACATTCCGATCCTCGGGCCGATCTATTCCGACCTCCTGTCCGGCCACTACGTGCTCACCTATTTCGCCTTCCTGATGGTGCCGGTGAGCTGGTGGGTGCTCTACCGCACCCGCTTCGGCCTGCGGCTGCGCGCCGTCGGTGAAAACCCGGGCGCCGTCGACACGGCCGGCATTTCGGTCCTCTGGATGCGGTACCGCGCCGTGATCTGCTGCGGCATCCTCTGCGGCGTTGCCGGCGCCTATCTGTCGATGGCGGTCAATGCTGGCTTCGTGAAGGGCATGACGGCCGGCAAGGGCTATATCGCGCTTGCCGCACTCATCTTCGCCAAATGGCGGCCGAAGAACATCATGTTCGCCTGCCTGCTCTTCGGCTTCCTCGACGCGCTGGCGATCCGGCTGCAAGGCAACCCCCTGCCCTTCATCGGCCAGGTGCCGGTACAGCTCATGCAGGCGCTCCCCTATATCCTCACCGTCATCCTGCTTGCCGGCTTCATCGGCAAGGCGATCCCGCCCAAGGCCGGCGGCATACCCTATGTGAAGGAACGCTGACATGTCCGACGATCTGTTCGCGGCCGCGCGGGCCGCGATGGCCTTCGCGCACGTGCCCTATTCCAAGTTTCCCGTCGGTGCGGCGATCCGTGCCGAGGACGGCCGGATCTATGCCGGCGCCAACATCGAGAACCTCTCCTTCCCGCAGGGCTGGTGCGCCGAACCGACGGCGATCGGCCAGATGATCATGGGCGGCGCGCGGAAGATCGTCGAGATCGCGGTCATCGCGGAAAAACTGCCGCTCTGCCCGCCCTGCGGCGGCTGCCGACAGAAGATCGCGGAATTCGCGACGCCGCAAACGCGCATCTATCTTTGCGACGACACCGGCGTGAAGAAGACGATGACCATGCCGGAACTGCTGCCCTTCGCCTTCGAGACCGAGATCCTCGGATGAGCGCCGAGGCGGTCGAAGTCCTGGCGGCACGGCTGAACGGCCTCGTGCCACGCCACGGCGTCGTGCTCGGTTCCGGCCTCGGCTCGCTCGTCGAGGCCGTGCGCGATCCGGTCTGCATTCCCTATGCGGAGCTGCCGGGCTTCCCGGTCAGTTCGGTTTCCGGCCATGCCGGCGAACTCGTGGCCGGCCATCTCGGCGCGGTGCCTGTCCTGGTGCTCTCCGGACGGGTGCACTACTACGAGCGCGGCGATGCCAATGCGATGCGCGTGCCGCTCGCGGTGCTGAAGGCAATCGGCGTGCGCTCCCTGATCCTGACGAACTCCGCCGGCTCGCTCCGCGAGGACCTGCCGCCGGGTTCGGTGATGCGGATTTCCGACCATATCAACTTCTCCGGCACCAATCCGTTGATCGGCCGCGACGGCGACGATCGCTTCGTCGACATGACGACGGCCTATGACGCGGGGCTCGCCGAGCGGATGCAGGCGGCAGCCGCAAAGCTTGCCATCCCCCTGCCGCATGGTGTCTATATGTGGTTCTCGGGCCCGAACTTCGAAACGCCGGCGGAGATCCGCATGGCGCGCATCCTCGGGGCCGACGCGGTCGGCATGTCGACGGTGCCGGAGGTGCTGATCGCGCGGTTGCTGGGCCTCAGGGTCGCGGCAGCGTCCGTCATCACCAATTTCGGCGCCGGCATGACGGGCCTCGCGCTCAGTCACCACGAAACCAAGGACATGGCCCCGATCGGCGGCAGGCGGCTTGCCGATATCCTGACCGAGATGATCGCGGCGGGAGGCGACGACCATGAATGAGACGACGACACCGCGGCAGGTGGCCGCCAAGGCGCTATCGCTGCTCGACCTGACCGATCTCACCGACACCTGCGACACCGCAGCTATCATGCGGCTCTGCGGCCAGGCGGTCACGCCCTTCGGCCATGCGGCGGCGATCTGCATCTGGCCGCGCTTCGTCACCGAGGCGCGCGGCATTCTCGGCGCCACATCGCCGGTCCGCATAGCGACGGTGGTGAACTTCCCGTCCGGCGACGGGCCGGTTGCCGATGTCCTGGCCGAAACCCGGCAGGCGATCGAAGACGGCGCCGACGAGATCGATCTCGTCATCCCCTACCGCAGGCTGATCGCCGGCGACGAAGCCACCGTCCGGGAGATGATCCTGGCGGTCCGCGAGGCCTGCGAGCCGCCCGTCCTCCTGAAGACCATTATCGAATCCGGC
>NZ_JAKGBU010000111.1:0-5796 GCF_021555155.1 Rhizobium alarense | reverse complement strand
CCGTCCGGGAGATGATCCTGGCGGTCCGCGAGGCCTGCGAGCCGCCCGTCCTCCTGAAGACCATTATCGAATCCGGCGAACTGAAGGACCGCGACCTCATCCGCAACGCCTCCCACATCGCCATTTCGGCCGGCAGCGATTTCGTCAAGACCTCGACCGGCAAGGTGCCGGTCAATGCGACGCTGGAGGCGGCCGACATCATGCTGAACGCGATCCGGGAGAGCGGCCGCAAGGTCGGCTTCAAGCCGGCCGGCGGCGTGCGCACCGTTGGCGACGCCCGCCTCTATCTCGACCTCGCAGCGACCATCCACGGCCCCGACTGGGCGATCCCGTCGACCTTCCGCTTCGGCGCCTCGGGACTGCTCAACGATATCCTCGCGGTTCTGGAGGGCCGGGAGCCGGCCCGCGCCGCCGCGGCCTATTGAGATGATCCCGCAGGAAATCATCCGGCAGAAGCGCGACGGCGAAAGGCTTTCACCCGAGGCCGTGTCGGACTTCATCGCCGGGCTGACGGCGGGAACCGTGACCGAGGGACAGGCGGCGGCCTTCGCCATGGCCGTCTGGTTCACGGGCATGGCGGCGGACGAAACGGTGGCGCTCACCCGCGCCATGCGCGATTCCGGCACCGTTCTCGACTGGAGCGCTCTCGACCGGCCGGTTGCCGACAAACATTCGACCGGCGGCGTCGGCGACAACGTCTCGCTGATGCTCGCGCCGATCGCCGCCGCCTGCGGCCTTGCCGTGCCGATGATCTCGGGCCGGGGCCTTGGCCATACCGGCGGCACGCTGGACAAGCTCGAATCCATAGCCGGCTACACGATTGCGCCCTCGCCGGATCTCTTCCGACGGACGGTGGCGGACGTCGGCTGCGCCATCGTCGGCCAGACGGCGGATCTCGCGCCCGCAGATCGCCGGCTCTATGCGATCCGGGATGTCACGGCCACGGTCGATTCCGTGCCGCTCATCACCGCCTCCATCCTATCGAAGAAGCTCGCGGCCGGGCTGCAGTCGCTGGTGCTGGATGTCAAGGTCGGCAACGGCGCCTTCATGACCGACCTCGCCGAGGCGCGCACGCTTGCGCGGTCCCTCGTCGAGGTGGCAACCGATGCCGGCCTGCCGACGACCGCCCTCGTCAGCGATATGAACCACCCCCTCGCCGATGCGGCAGGCAATGCGCTGGAGGTGAAAAACTGCGTCGCGTTCCTGAAGGGCGACAAGCGGGGGAGCCGGTTGGAGACGCTGGTGCTGGAGCTTGCGGCCGAAATGCTGGTGGGCGCCGGCATGGCCGCCGATCTCGACAACGCGCGTATGCAGGCGGCCGATGCCGTGTCGAGCGGCCATGCGGCGGAGACGTTCGCCCGCATGATCGCCGCGCTTGGCGGACCCGCCGATCTTCTCGACAGGCCCGAAACCCGTCTCAGGGCCGCCCCCGTCGTGCTGCCTGTTCAGGCGGCGCGGGACGGCTTTCTCGGCGCCTGCGCGACGCGCGACCTCGGCATGGCCGTGATCGAACTCGGCGGCGGACGCCTGCGGCCGGACCAGGCGATCGACCATCGCGTCGGATTCGACCGCCTGCGACCGCCCGGCTCACGGATCGAGCGCGGCGACGAGATCGGCAGGGTGCATGCCGCAAGCCGGGAAGCGGCCGAGCACGCGGCGGCGCGGCTGCGAAAAATCTTTGCCATCGTCGAAGATCCCCCGCCAGAAGGCCCGCTTGTCGTCGAGCGCATCACGGCGGGCCGCGGCGTTCCGGCCGCACAAGGGCTGCAGTAGCGCTCCCGGTCGGCCTTTCAGGCCGGTTGCGGTCTCGAAGGAAACCCTACCGGACAAGCTCCATCCGGTCGCCCCTGACCTGGTAGGACGACAGTTCCTTGAGGAAGGTCATGCCGATCAGCGTGTCGGAGAGCGCCTTGTCGTCGAGCACCATGGCTCCGACATTCTCCACCCGGACGGACCCGAGCTCGATCCGCTTCAGCCGCACATACGCCGCCCGCGCCTTGCCGTTCGCCGTATCGACCGCATAGCGGAACGCGAGATCCTTGCGGGCGATGCCCAGCCGCTCGGCGGTCGACAGGTTGAGCGCCACCATGCTCGCGCCGGTGTCCACCAGGCCGTCGACCCGCTTGCCGTTGATGACGAAGCTGCCGTTGAAATGGCCGCTGCCGTCGGCGCTCAAGGTCGCGCGGCGACCGGCGGACGATTGGGCCGCCACCTGCTCGGCCGCGGCGATGCCGGCGGCGACTTCCGGGCGATTCGCTTCACCGCTGAAATAGACGCCGGCAAGCGGCGGGACATAGATGGCGGCGGCGGCAATGCCGCCGGCAAAGGCAAGGCTGCGAAACAGCATTGGCGCGGGTCTCCCTGTCGGATGTGACCCGAACTAGCACAACCGCCCTAACGGACGCGTAACCCTTCGGCCGACGCAGGCGCTCCGTCCCCGGCCTTTGTCGAACAGGGTAAACGGATCGTTACGCCAACCTATTCCGATATCACTTCGTGCCGTACATGCGGTCGCCCGCATCGCCGAGGCCCGGCACGATATAACCCTTCTCGTTCAGGTGGCTGTCGATTGAGGCGGTGAAGACCGGCACGTCGGGATGCGCCTCGCGGAAGTTGCGGACGCCTTCGGGCGCCGCGAGGAGGCAGAGGAAACGGATGTTGCTGGCGCCGCGGCCCTTCAGCGTATCGATCGCCGCAATCGCCGAATTGCCGGTCGCGAGCATCGGGTCCACGACGACGACGAGGCGTTCACCAAGGCTGTCGGGCGCCTTGAAGAAATACTCGACCGCCTCCAGCGTCTCGTGATCGCGATAGACGCCGATATGCGAGACGCGTGCCGACGGCACGAGTTCCAGCATGCCTTCGAGCAGACCGTTGCCGGCGCGCAGGATCGAGGCGAAGACGAGTTTCTTGCCTTCGAGGATCGGCGCATCGATTTCCTGAAGCGGTGTCTCGATGCGCTGGGTGGTCAGTTCCAGGTCGCGCGTCACCTCGTAGCAGAGCAGCGTCGAGATCTCGCGCAGCAGCCGCCGGAAGCTGCCGGTCGAGGTTTCCTTCTTCCGCATGATGGTCAGCTTGTGCTGCACGAGCGGATGATCGATGACTGTGACGCCGTCCATGGCCAACCCTTTTCCCGGAAGATGCAAACGATTCTTTTTCCACGGAACGCCGCACGCCGGCAAGAGACGAACGCCTCGATACGGCAACTTCCCCAGTTGCGTGAGACGGTCGTCACAGCCGGTCGAGCAGTGCCTTGCGTGTGGCGTCGTCGACGAAGGCCGCCTCGATGGCGGTGCGCGTCATGGCGGCAAGGTCCGCCTCTTCGAAGCCCATGAGCGACGCGGCGACCTCATATTCGCGGGAGAGCGACGTGTGGAAGAACGGCGGATCGTCGGAATTGAGCGTGACGCGCACGCCGGCCTCATGAAGCGCACGAAGCGGATGCGCGCTGAAATCGGGAAAAACGGAGAGCGCGACATTCGAGCCGGGGCAGACCTCGAGCACCACGCCCTCGCCCGCCAGGCGGCGCACGAGATCGGCGTCCTCGATGGCCCGCACGCCGTGGCTGATGCGCTGCGGCCGGACATGGTCGAGCGCGTCGCGCACGCTGAAGGCGCCCGAAAGCTCGCCCGCGTGGATGGTGATGCCGAGACCCGCATCGCGCGCGATGTCGAAGGCCCGCGCGAAATCGGCGACGCGGCCCATGCGCTCCTCGCCCGCCAGGTTGAAGCCGGTGACGAGCGGATGGGCGCGCCGCGCCGCGTAGAGCGCGGCCTTCTCCACGCGCTCGGGCCCAAAATGCCGGATGCCGACAATGATGAAGCGGCATTCGATACCGGTCTTTTCCCGCGCGCGTTCCGCACCCGCCGCAAGGCCAGCGATATAGGCATCGGCGCCGATACCCGCGGCATCGCCCTGGTCCGGCGAAACGATCAGCTCGCTGTAGATCGCGCCCGCCGCTGCAATCTCCGTCAGATAGGTCTCGGCGAGCAGCGCATAGTCCTCCGCCGTCCGGAAAAGCATGGCGGTCGCGTCGTAGCTCCGGACGAAGCTCGTGAAGTCCTGCCAGACATAGATCCCGTCCCGGATGAAGGCGCTCGTGTCCGCGCCGTATTTTCGTGCCTGTGCCAGCGCGAGCGCGGGCGGCGTCGCGCCCTCGACATGGCAGTGCAGCTCCGCCTTCTTGATATGCGCCGTCACAGGAAACTCCTTCCATAGGGGCCCGGCGCAACGCCGAGATGCCGGGCGATCGTCTCGCCGATATCGGCGAAGCTTTCGCGCGTTTCGAGCAGCCGGGAACGGATGCCGGGACCGAAGCTCATGATCGGCACGCGTTCGCGGGTGTGGTCCGTGCCGCGCCAGGTGGGATCGCAGCCATGATCGGCCGTCAGCAGCACGATGTCGCCGGGTTTCAGTTTGCGGTCGACCTCGGGAAGGCGCCGGTCGAAGGCCTCGAGCGCCGCCGCATAGCCTGCAACGTCGCGCCGGTGGCCGTAGACCATGTCGAAATCCACGAAATTGGTGAAGACGAGATCGCCATCGGCGGCCTCGTCCATGACCCGCAACGTCGCGTCGAACAGGGCCATGTTGCCGTTCGCCTTCACCAGCCGGCCGATGCCCTGATGGGCGAAGATGTCGCCGATCTTGCCCACCGCGTATACGGTCCGGCCGGCTTCCGTCAACCGGTCCAACAGGGTCGGTTCGGGCGGCGGCACCGAGTAGTCGCGGCGATTGCCGGTCCGCTCGAAGGTTTCCGGTGTCTCACCGACAAACGGCCGGGCGATGACGCGGCCGATGCGTCCGCCCGGCCGTTCGTCGAGCAGGGCACGCACGGTCTCGCAGAAGGCGAGAAGGCGGTCGAGGCCGAAATGGACCTCGTGCGCGGCGACCTGGAAGACGGAATCGGAGGAAGTGTAGCAGATGGGCCTGCCGCTCCTGATATGGTCCTCGCCGTGCCGGGCGATGATTTCCGTGCCGGACGCGTGACAGTTGCCGAGGATACCGGGCACCTGGCCGCGCGTGCAGACGGCGGCGACGAGATCCGGCGCGAAGGCGTCGCCGTCCGTCGGGAAATAGCCCCAGTCGAACATCACCGGCGTGCCGGCGATCTCCCAGTGGCCGGACGGCGTGTCCTTGCCGCGCGACACCTCGCTTGCCGCACCGTGCAGACCGAACACGCGGGCCGGCACGTCCATGCCCGCAGGGAAACGGCCGGTTGCGGCACGGGCCGCATGCAGCAGGCCGAGCGCCGACATGTTCGGCAGCCTGAGCGGACCGGACCGCAGCCCGTCGCGATCGGCCGCGCCCGCGGCACAGAATTCGGCTATGTGGCCAAGCGTATCGGCGCCGAGGTCGCCGAACGCGTCCGCGTCGGGACCGCCGCCGATCCCGAAGGAATCCAGTACGAAGAGAAAGGCGCGCGCCATCGTCCACCCGTCAGTCGCTCACGTCCGCCGAGCGCGCGGCGGCTCGGATCGGAACATGCGAATCGTCTTGCGCCGGACGAACCTGTCGCACGGCAAGAGAGGAGACATGCCACGAGCGATATGGACGCTCAAGAAAAATCGGCGGGGATGGCCTGCAGCCGTCAGGTGCAGTCGCTGCAGGTGATTTCACTGCCGACACGCTGGCGGAAATAGCTCGTCTTTTCCAGCGTCACCGGATTGATGACCGTGCCCTGGAGGCCAGGCAGCATCAAAAGAATCTCGTGGTCGAGCGACAGCTCCGTGCGCACGATGAAGGCCTTGTTGGCCAGCAGATCCGTCGGCAGGTCCGTGACGCTCGTGTCCTTGGCGT
>NZ_JAKGBU010000110.1 GCF_021555155.1 Rhizobium alarense | reverse complement strand
TGCAGGCTCGAACCACTCCAAGACCCCTTCGGGCCAAAAGTGTTACCCATGTCTCCGGTATAAACCGTAACCCATGTCTCCAGAATGGACCGGGAAAAGTTTGGCTGGGGAACCTGGATTCGAACCAGGACTAACGGAGTCAGAGTCCCTGACGTTTATTTGAAGTTCAATGGCTTTTTCTCCAAATGTGAGAAAGTCCAACTATGTCATTTCAAATACTTACACCGAAATTGCCAACCAAGATACCGGTATGCTGGCACGTCTCGTGATGGCTACTACAGACTGCATTCCGGAGGCGCAATCTTCGTGCAGTGTGTCGTTTGCCGATCGCCTCGAGGCCGTCAGGGTCGCTCATCTGGTGTTCGGCATTCAGGCGGCGCGAAGGGTGTGGGCGGACTTGAACCTTCCCCCTGTCAATGGCCCTCGCACGGCTACCGCCGACCATGGGGAGCAGGCGAAAGAGTTTATCGCCGCATGCGTTGTGGCGGACAGTGGTTGTGAAGTTCCAGCCCGCGACATGATCGCGTGTTACAATTCATGGGCTAGCGGAACCGGCAACATCATCATGTCGAAAACAGCGCTCGGCCGGCAATTGGCGCTCGCTGGCATCAGGTCGCGGAAGTGCGGAAGTACCGTCTACCAGCGCGTCCGCCTGGCTTCTCAACCACAGACACCTAATGACCAGCCGGAGCTCTTCTCTGAAGAGTCCACGTCTTCGCCGGCCACGACAAGACCCCGGCGCGGCCGACCTCGGGCGAAAGAGGTCAAGTAGTGGGTGGCGCCATCGCAAAATTTACCCGCACCCTTCGATCTAGTGCCAAGTTAGTTGCCGAGCAGCTTCCCGACGCAGTTTGCAGGTGGCGGTTTGTGATGTCGGAAGGGCACTCGGTTCCCTCGCGGACCCGCACCCTTTGGTCAGCCGTCAGGCCGTGGCGGTCGTTTCGACCCCTCGGCAGGGACGGTACGGCTCCGCAAGGGAAGGAAAAGCAGCCTCTGGCGTTTTCCGACCCAAGCATTTCCTTAGCAAATTCAGTAGGTTCGGCCGATAGGGCCGCTAGGGAAGGTAATTTCCGGGTTATACATGCGTGTGCGCGCGTGATTAAAATAGTTTCACACCAAAGATGCATCCCGATAGATAAAGAAAATTTCAACGGACTATTCGCGCGCGTATATATAAAGGTAAATTTACCTTCCCTAGCGGCCCTAGCGGCCAAACATATTGATTTCCTTGTAAAAACCTTTGGGTCGATATCTCTAACTCAAAGATATCAACCGCCCCTAGCGACCCAAACGAAGGGTTATAGCCGATTTCGGCCGGGTATCGGGTGCAGCCGCTCCGAAAGAGTGGCTCCATGACGACGCGGCGCGGCGAAACGAAACAGCAAAAAGACGACGAACGGGTTGAGCGGTTCACGCCGGTTTCCGCACTTCGGGAACTGCGCGACCACCTGGAAAGCGCCGAGCCGATTTCAGCCGAGGCCCGCGAGTTCATCCTCGAGGGACTCGATTGCTGGCTGGCCGACGGCATCAGCAGCCTTGACGTCGCGCTCGGCCTGAAGAGCTGGGGCGGCGTCTCGCCGGCCAAGGCCGACCGGCTCGCGCGGCGCAACACGCTCTTGCGCCGGCTGTGGCAAGGCGAGGCCGATTGGCGAGCGCTTGCGCCTGGCGCCGTTGCGCACCTCATGAAGGCATCTGCGAACCGCTATGAGGCAGACCGGTGGCCGCGCGAACGGCAGGCGATGACCGCACCGGCCGTCGAGCCCGCCGCGACCTGGTGGCGCATCCTGGCCAC
Organism: Rhizobium alarense; assembly: GCF_021555155.1. Taxonomy (GTDB): domain Bacteria; phylum Pseudomonadota; class Alphaproteobacteria; order Rhizobiales; family Rhizobiaceae; genus Rhizobium_D; species Rhizobium_D alarense. The sequence goes on along the minus strand of NZ_JAKGBU010000110.1, from coordinate 12,579 downwards.
GGGGGAGAAGATCCCCGGCGCAAAGCAGATCGCGAACATTCTGGCTGGTCGCGAGGGCTGAGGCGAAGGGGTATATCCACTGCATACACCCTCTGGCCTAGGGACCGTACAGGCCTCGCCAAGGCTGGCGGGGCGGGGCGACCCCGAAATGCAGGCAGACCAACAGGCCGAAAATCTGGGTTTACAGGGTTAACACGGTTAACGGCGCGGTTCACAGGTTAACGGCGCGATCGGCAAGATGGAAATTCAAGTGGTGTTTGAATTTCCACCCGGCGGTGGGAGGTTGGTTTTTGAAAGTGATTTGCCGCCGTCTTTTCCCGTTCCTTGGACGTCGGCAAACGGGCGGGCGGGCCTCTGACCGCCGGCCATGAGGGCTCTCGTTAGTGATCCGGGAGCCCTCTCAAACTATGGAGATGCGGAAGTGGACGAGACTCACACGATGAATTTTGGCCGGATCAAGGTTCTTGCCGACGTCAGGAAAAAGATGATCGCCGAGGCATCCCGTCTCGGCGAAGAATGTACCAAGATGTACGACCGCAAGAATGCACTCGAGGCGAAGTTGAGGAACATTGAGGATCGGTTGGCGCCGATCGGCTTCACCAGCGGTGGCGATTGGGTCGGCGGCAGGCTGAATTCTGAGCATATGGAGAACCTTCGCAAGGAACGGCAGGCCGTCGAGGTAGAGCTCGCGGCGCTCGCGAAAGAAATGCGTGCCAGCCAGATCGACCAGCAGAAGGCGCAGGAGGACGCCACGGCCGCCAACGAACTGCACGTACGCTGCGAAGCCTTCATCAGGGAGGCGCGGGCATGACGACGCTCCTGGAGAAACTGGGGCGGCACAATCCGTTCAAGGAAAAGATCGCCGCATCAGTCGCGGCGACACGCTCGGCGGCGAATGACGCAGCTGCCAATGTCGAGGAAATCCGGCAGCACATCGCGTCTCTCCGGGACAACCGTAGAGCGGTCGAAAACGCTGTCGTTGACAAGGCCACGGCGCTGGCGCGCGTCGATCAATACATGGACGTGTTGATGGCGCCCGTCACTGAATGGCTGCCTGGTCCGGAACGCTTCACGCGCGGGCCTGCCGGCTACCGTATGCCAAACACGGGCATCAACGAAATCCTGTGGGCCTATCTCGGCGAGACGGCACGCGAGCAGATGAAGGCCGAGGTCGAAGCCGAGTATGCGGCCGGCGACGGCATGACCAGCGAGGCGCGCGCGGCGCGGCTTCGCGAGATCGATCGCGATATCCTCGATGCCGAGCTTTCCGAGGAAAGCATGATCCGGGCGGCCGAAACGGTCGGCTTCCACATTCTGCGACGCATGGACGCCGATCCACGTGCCGTGCTCGCTCACGACAAGGTGCTGCCATGAGCTTACTCGCCGACATTTATCGATCGCAGCGCACTATCGTCGAAAGTGCGCAGGCACACGCAAACAGGATACTGGCTGACACGTCGATAACGGGCGCGCCCCGAGCACTCGGCGTCGCCAAGGGTCTGCCGCCGAGCCATCCGGCCACGGCCACCGCGCCTGGCTTGTCGTCGCAGGTCATTGCCACGTTGGAACGGGAGCGGGTGGAAGCTCATGCGGCGCAATCGACCACGGCGCCGCCGGCCCGGGCCTCGGTTTCTCCTTCCGAATTCTGGCGCGGGATGCATGCGTCGGTGTGGGATAAACGACGCGGCGGGAAAGAGGCCCGTGTCGAGAAGCCATGGGATCGCGTGTCGGTCCGAGGCGACGAACCGCAACGCCCGCAATCTCAGGCGTCGGCATCGCCAAGGGCGGACTTCTTCGGGGCGCTGGCAACCGACACCTATGCACGCCGAAATGCGGCGGCTCTTGCCGGAGCACATCCCCCTCCACTTAGGGACCGTACCCCGCTGTGAAGGCCTGCGAGGCGGGGCGACCCCGGATCTTCGCCAGTCAAAAACTAAAGATCAAGCCTAAACTAAACTAAAACTGCTAAATCTCGCTAAAGATCGCATCAGTATTGCAACCAACGCGAGATATTAGATCTATCTGGAGAATGATCATGGCGAAAGTTACCGTCGCGCTCTCGAAAAGCTACGAAGCGCATGGGAAAATATTCAACTCCGTTGTACTACGCGAACCGACCTATGCGGATATATTTCTCTCTGGACTTGGTCGACCGCAGGAATTGCAGAGCGGCGGCAACGGTAAGGTGATGTTGCTCACCTATCCGGAGACGGTCGACGGCTACGTTCAGCGCCTGGCGTCGGAGCCGCCTGCCGAGTGCCTGCTCGACCTCAACGCGGTCGACAGCATGCGTGTCGAAAAGGCCATCTGCGATTTTTTTCTAGTGCCGACGTCGCCCGCGACGTCGCCGCCCACTTCGTCTTCCGGCTCGGATGGGACAGCGCCCGGGTCGAGCGCATGACCGTCGCCGAATTGTTCTACTGGGCCGGCCAGTATGTCGACATGCGGGAAAAAGCCTCATGACACCGGCTCTCAGCCTCGACATGCGCGACATGGCGCAGTTGCGCCGCCGGATCGAAACTCTGCCAACCGAGATGAAACAGCGCGTCATGGTGCGCGCCATGGGCCGGGTCAAGGATATGGCGCGGACGCAGCTCAAGCGCCGGGTCTCCGAAAAAATCAACCTGCAGCAAAAATATGTCAACGACTTCACGGTCGCGCGCTACGGACCGGAAGAGATACACTTCCGGGTAGAAGCTGGCTGGTATCCCCTTTCACGGATGAACCCGAAGCAGACGAAAAAGGGCGTTGCCGTTCGCTTCCCCAACGGAGCTGCGAACTATCGATCGGCTTTCGTCAACACAGGCAACCGCAATCGCGTCATGAGGCGCACCGGCCCTGGTCGATATCCAGTCGAGGAGTTGTTCGGCCCGAACCCGGCCAACGCAATCAATAACGACCCGGAGCTTTTCGAGAGTTTCCTCGCCGACCTCGTCGAGGATCGCCTCGCCGCTCGCATGTTGCATGAAATCGTCCGCCTCGTGAGATAGGAGCCCGTTGCCATGGCCCGGGAAGTCGAAGCCAGCATCAGGATCACAGCAAAAGACCTCACCTCGCCGGCCTTCCGCAGCGTGGCGCGCAAGATGGCGCTGCTCGAGCGGACGTCGGCGATGATGGACCAGCGCAGCACGGCCTTTCACCGGACATCGATGGCGGTCGACCACCGGGCGGGGGCCTTCATGCGGACATCGTCGATGGTGGACGCACAGGCCTCGGCATTATCGAGCCGGACGGCGGCGATGGCGGCGACGGCGGGACTTGCCGCAAACGAGGTCGGCCTGCTTTCCGCCCGCTTCGTCGGCCCGGCCGCGCTCGGCGCCGTACTGGTCGGCGCGACGCGGGATGCGGCGAATTTCGAAGATGCGCTCTTCGGCATCCAGAAGAAGAGCGGCGCCACGGCGGAGGAGATGGAGAAAATCCGGGAGCAGATCGTTGCCGTAACGCGGCAGCTTCCTGTCTCGCGCGAGGAGGTGGCGGCGGCTTTCGAACGCGGCGCGGCCGCCGGCATTCCGCTCGACCGGCTCGCGGAATTCGCAAAGCTCTCAAACCAGGTGGCGGATGCTTGGGATATGTCGGCTGAGGATGTCGGCAATGTCTTCGCGGGCTTCGACAAGAGTCTCGGCCTGGCGATGGAGACGATGCCGGCTTTCGCCTCGCTCATCAACGACCTGGCAGATTCGGGTATCGCCGACGAGAGCGACATTGCCGACTTCCTCGACCGGGCGGGCGCGTCGCTGCGGAATTTCGGCCTGTCGGCCGAGGAGATCGCCGGCTACGGCGCGGCGCTCCTGAATCTCAAGATGCCTTCAGAGGTTGCAGCGCGCGCCATGGACACGGTGACGGGCAAACTGCTGGCGCCGGAGAACCTTTCGCCGAAGGCGCGCACGGCGCTCGGCAAGATCGTGGGCGACCTCGAGGAATTCAGCAAGCTCGCCGGCAACCAGAAGCTCATGACCTTCCTCAACCGGCTGCGGTCGTTTTCCAACCAGGAGCGGGCGAGCTTCCTTGGTGCGATGCTCGGCGAGGGCTTCGACGACGAGATCATGCGTCTTGTCGGCGGGCTCGACGAACTCATGCGCAATCAGGAAATGGTGCGGCAGCACAACGAGAAGCCGTCCGACAGCATCGCCGGCGTCTCGGCGAAGAAGCTGGAGACGTTCAACTCGCAGCTCCAGATGCTGATGAACAATATCCAGAACGTGGGGACGGCCGTCGGGGAAAAGATCATCGCGCCCGGCACGGAGATCCTGAAGGAGGTCAACGAAACGATCGACCGCAATGCGCAGATCCGGGCCGGCGAAGGCAAGCTCGACGAGCAGAGAGGCGAGGGTGCCGCCGACGACGCGCGCAGGATCCTGATGAAGGACTTTGCCGAGCTGATGCCCGAAAACATCGGCGCGCAGAACCGCTACCAGGTCGACGAGGCCTTTGCCGCTTACGGACGCGGCGAGGTGCAGCACCCGCGTGACGCTCTCCGGCGCATCGAGGAGGCGCGAGAATGGCTCGCGAAACACGAGGCGCGCCGCAAGACGATGAACGAGCAACCGCCCGGCGAGCGAACCGGCGGCGCACCGCAGAGCGTCGACTTCCCGGGCGAGCGTGTTGAAGGCGGGATCGGCATTCCCGAGCAGAAGCCGGACCTGGCGAGGGATCGGCTGATCGAACAGTATGCCGAGTATCAGCGCGCTCGCGAGGCCGAACGGGCGCGCCGGAACGATCCGACGTTTTTTCCGGCGGACGCGCCGATCTCCGACACTGTGTTCGACGGGCTTGATGACAAGGACGATTTTATCCGTGCACGTGGCGAGCGGCGGCAGCGCGAACGGCAGGCGCGACTGACGCGCGAGGCGGCCCGGCTGGAGCAGGAGATTGCAAACCGGCCAGCCCTCGCCGACGCGCTGCGCGTGACGACGGATGCACAGCCTTCCTACGACGAACGCCATGCCGGCATGGAAGTCTGGACGCCGGAGCGGGCTTTGGAGGGGGTGCAGTCGGCAGCAGAGGCGATCGAGAAGTTGATGGCCCGCCTGCCTTCGAACGACTATAGCGCGACCTTTGCCGAGGTGGATCGGCCGCGCCATGGCGATAGCCTGGTAGAGCGGCGCGGGTTGCCGTTCGACGAGCGGTTTACCGCCCTGCAGGAATCGGGCGTCGCCGGCGATGGCCTGCCCCTCGCCGGCCTGGTCGATCGGTTGAAATCGATCTTCGACGAGGACGAGGCACGGCGCGGCGGCGAGGCGATGGGCCGGGCGGCGGCGGGCGCGATCAGCACCGAGGCGGACGGGGCGGGCGAAGCGATAGGCGCCGCGGCGGCCGGACGGTTCACGTTCGAAGCCGAGAGCGCGGCCGGTCAAATCGGGCATGTGCTAGGCAATACGGCGGGTGGCGCCCTGGAGGCGGCGGCGCACCGCGTGGCGGCGATCATCGCGCAGGCAATTGCGAAAGCGAGCGTGACGGTGCGCTCTACAGGATCCGGCGGAACCCAGACCAAGATCAATGTCAATACTGGCCACAGTTCACCGTCAGAGGCTGGGCAAAATGGCGGAGGCGGCTTCTGATGCGGGACTGGGCGAAGACGCTGCGGCACGCGTCGTTTCGCGGCGTGGCCTTCTACGTGGCGGAGGAGGAGCTTTCCGGCGGTGAACGCGGACACAGGCAAGAACCGGACGGCCGAGCTCGGCCGAGCGCCCCGCAATGGCGGCGATGGCTGGTAGCCGCCCTCCCTTCAGGACCCGCCCTATAAATGCAGGGGGCAGGGGGAGGAACTACGCTGCTTCCTTTTTGTCAGGCGCTGGCGAATTCTTGGGAGGAGGAATAGAAACGACTCGATTTGGCCGATGAATACGGTCGGTAAGATAGAATAGCCCAAGAAGCGTGTTCGCGAGCAGATTGCCAAGAGCGAACCCATACAGACCCCAAAATATAATAAACGATGCGACAGTATAGGTCGGGACATACTTTGCGATCACATAGGTCTGCAAAGCCGCGAACGCGAAGCCTACAAGATAGACAGCCAGCGAAACGAACGCCAGATATCCAAAAAGAAAACAGAGGAAGCGGCGTCTGGTCAGGCGCTCGGGATCATGCGGGCGAAATGGGTCGGTCAATGTTACGGGCTGTGTTCCCGGCATTTCCTTGTCCATCTCGTCTCCGCCAAACGTTGCAACCGCAGCCAACGCCGCAACGAAGAACCCAGTCAAGATGCTTAGGAGATCGCTTGATCTTTCCAATAGCTGTATTCCGTCAGCCGCGGCGGCGCGAAAGTCGGGTGATAGTACGGGAGCCAAAAAAATGCATGCGAAAACAAGCGGAAAAACAAAGTCGAACTTCAGCTTTTCCGGGTGTTTGATTCTCAAATATTTCAGCGGGACCAGAAGTCGCCACATACCTACACCATCAGCTTCGCCATTTCGCCGACCAGCTCATCACTCATTTTCTCACAGATATCAGATAGGGGTGTTTTAAATTTGACCTCGGAGGTCCGGATGAAAAAAGCCTCACCCGCATCCTGCTTGGCTGTATCGATCTTGGCACTCTGCGGTTTTGTCGTGCCCGGATCTTTCCAGCGGACCCTCATACTGTCATAGCCGGCGCCTTTTGCCCAGACCTTCACTTTTTCGACGATGGTCAACGCGTCCCCTTCCGGCAATGCCGGGGATACGGAGAGGCTGAGGTTACGGCGCGTCTGTTTGAAGAATTTGGCTTCGTCAAAGCCGAAGTCTTCCGCAATATAGTTGATCAGTTCGATGTGGAGTAGTCGTCCTACCTTCAGAGAATTCTTCAACTTTTCCGAGGCATGACCCATCAGTTCGACCATCGGTCTTGTCTTCAGGGGGCGTTTGTCGTTTCTATTGAAAGTGATGTCAAGCTCGTCGCAAATAACGCGGAATTGTGATCGAATAAAATTTTGAACGAGTGTTCGGCCGAAGCCGGTCACGTCCTCCATCACCATGCGATACAGATGGCTGCCGTTCTCGGCCGGCGTAAGGCTAACGAGGGCGTGGACGGAAAGTCCGCCGACCTCGTCATCCTCCTTCTCGAAAACTCTGATCTTGCCAGTCTTGATGTTGGTTACGCCAGGGTCCGCCTTCTCCCGATCGCCAAGGCAGAAAAGCATGGCCATGCCATTTTGACCACTTGGCAGCTTAACAGGCTTCATCTCGGTTAAGCGAATGATGCGTCGTTCGGAGTCGATCGTCTCGACCGCAGCGCCTTCCTCGCAACGCTTGTACAGATGAGGCATGAGTTCGGCGAGATCTATCGGTGGAGCGTCACTTGGGTAAGGCGCCATCGCCATATCGAAATAGAGAACATAACGCTGGTTGCGTTGCAGCATGACTCACTCCGGACAACGTGTATTTGAGCACATCGTCACGGCGTGTTGTCAGAGTCAAGATTGGAATAGTCTGTGCTTTTACTTGTTCGCTGTTTTGCCTTTTGCAGCCCGATGGCTTACCCCGAAATGGACCTGTGCTTGGACGCCGGTCTCGATAGTTCGCAGGTGGAATTTGCGTGTGCAGACGGGGTGCGGGGCGGCGTGGCTTATCGAATGTTCGTGATCGGCGCCGTCAGTTCTGGACGAGATTGATTTCCAGCTTCGCGCCGGTGGCCTCGGCGTAGCGGCGCAGCGTCGCGAGCGAGGGGGAGACGCCGCCGCCCTCGAGGCGGGCGATGGCTGATTGCGTAGTGCCGACGCGGCGGGCAACCTCGGCCTGCGAGAGCTTCGCGCGGGTGCGCGCCTTCACGAGCGCCTCGACGAGCTGGAACTCGGCGTCGGCCTTTTCGTATTCCTGCCGGAATTCCGGGTTTTCCATCAGCTTCTTCTTGAGGTCTGCGATCCTGGTCATGGCCCGATGTCCTTCATCCGTTGCCTGGCGATCTCCAGCGCGCCCTTCGGCGTCTTCTGCGATTTTTTCACGAAGACGTGCAGCACGACGACGCGCCGGCCCGTCACGGTGACATAGATGCCGCGCGCGATGCCCTCGGCGGCCTTGGCGCGCAGCTCCCACAGCTTGCCGTCGAGATGCTTGACATGCGGCTCGCGCATCTGCTCCAACCCGACCGCCTCGACGGCTTCCATCAGGCGGATGAGCCGGGCCTGAAGACCGGGCGGCAAGGCCAGAATCTCGGCGTCCGCCGCCTCAAGGGTCTCGACCGTCCATCTCATGAAAGCTATATAGCGGATATGCGATAATATGGCAAGAGGACGGCGTCACTCTCAATGACGCCGGCAGCGGAATACCGTCGTTGCTACCGACGGTATTCGAGACTTCGACAGTTTCAGGCGGAAATTCCGTGCGCAGAAAGGGCGGCGGGGACTAATCCGTCTCAGTTGACGTGTCGGTCCCTTTCTTACGTTTGATGAGATCGTACCCTTGGATATTTGCCCGAGCTTTCAGCATGGAGAGCGCTCGCTGAGACTCTCGGCGTGAGTTTTCATCGAAGTCGATGTCGCCAATACCCTCGATTTCCCGCAGAACGTCTCCGCGCAAATCTAGGAAACGTCTAAGGCTCTGCACCTGAAGTTGCTTGTATTCATCATACTCCGCGGCCATACGAAGCATTCTCTGATTAAATTTCGGAGCAAGGTTCTCCGCCAGCTTTCGCATGGTACTGGTGAAAACTTGGTCTATTGCATCCCCTTCACCGTCCGCACCAGCGAGCGACGCCTCAAGCCGTGTAATAATCTCGGCATTCATTGAGCGACCGTTTTGCTCAGCGGTCGCCTTCAGGCGGTCCCGCATCCCATCCGGGAAGCGGAGCATATACTGATCTTTCCAGGCACGGTTCGTCTCTTCAGTCATACATATCCAATGGATGCATTTAAGGCTTGACGCAATACCTATCCGTTGGGTATGTTTTTGATATACCCAACGGATAGGAGGCGACCATGCAGAATCGATCGATGAAGGAGGGCTACCCTCTCCGCTTGCCTGACGGGATGCGTGATCGCATCAAGGAAGAAGCTGAGCGCAATTGCCGCTCGATGAATGCCGAGATCGTCTTCCACCTGCAGAGGGCGCTCTTCGATCCGCTAGGCCCTCGCGATCCGGCCGGCGCATCCCGGATGGAGCGCGCGTGATGGCCAAGGATCGCAAGTTCAATCGATGGAATTATCGGCCGACCGGCTCCGTCCAACGGCGACGCCTCGATGTCGCGTGGCCTTTCAAGCAGCGCGCGGAAACGACGAGCGGCGGGCCGCTCGTCCTGGACAGTCCCCGGATGGTGATTGAGGACACGGCCAGCTTCGACCCGCCGTCGCTCGCCCTGCCGGCCGACACCATGGCTGTCGCGGCCGCGCAACTGCAATCGCAGAACGGGCGCAGGTCGCGCGACAGGATCATGAAAAGAGGAAACAGAAAAGGCGACGCTTAGGCCTCGAAAACCAACGTCGCCCTTTTGGATCAACAGCCCTGGAGGACCATCAAATGCAAGCGCACGATACATCACACCCGCAGGGAAAGGCAAGCGGCGATCCGAAAGCGATCGTCGGCGACAGCATCGACCGGGTGCTCGACCAGGTGGCGGTGCTTTCCGTCGCCATCCTTGCCGCCGACCAGCTCTATGAGCGCCAGTCGGCGACGCCGGAAGACTGCAGCGTCCTTCTCGGGCTCGGCTGTCTGCTACGCGGTACCCGCCGCACGCTGGAACGCATCGGCGAGGATCTCGACCATGCCAGCGGCAAGATGGGAGGCCGTCATGCGCGTTGATCTCGTCTCCCGCCGAACCTTCCTTCACTTCGCCGCAGCCGGCTCCGCCGCAACCTTGCCGGCCGTGGCTTCCGTTGCGGCGGATCGCGACCCCGATGATTCGCCGCAGTTGACTGAAACGGTGGAAGCCTGCCTTGACGAGTTGGAGGCGTTGACTGCGCTGATGACGCATTTCAACGGCGACGGCGTCTATGACGTTCGCCGACGCGTCGGTTTCGTCGCCCGATGCCATGTCGCAGCCGCCAGAGGCGACCACGGCCAACGCACCCTCTGGGCGGGCCTGTTGTTCGACGGGCACATCCTGGCGCCGCGCGAGCGGATCGACGAGGCCGACCTGGTGCGATGCGTCGGCCCGGTTCCGGAGGGGCGGGCATGAGAGAGGCAGCAATGACGCAAGCGCTCGGCCGCCTGAAAATGGCGCGCTCGGCGCTGCTTTGCGAATTCGTCCGACAGGAAGTTCTGGAAGACGCTTTCGTCGATGCGATCCACAAAAGCACGATCGATGGCGGGCAGGGTGAAAGCGCCGCGATCGGCCGTCTCGAGCTGCTCCGCGGCGTTCGCCTCCTGATCGGAATGGTGCTCGACCGACTTGACCATATCGAGACAGGCGCGGAAGTGCTCGCGAAGGGGCCGTGCCTGGACGATGATCTCGAAACGCTCGGCGACGACATCCTGCTGATTTCTGCGACCCCTGCCGTGTTCTTCGCCGTCTATAACGGCGTGGCGCGGCTTGCCGGAGAAGACGCGCCGGCGCTGCGAAGTGCGGCCGAGAGCTTTCTGATGGCGCAGCGTGAGTTGGTCGCCGTCTACGCCTCGTTTCAGCAGACGATGGGTGCGGGCGATGTTGCTCACTAACTGCGCACCGGCCGGAGCCTCATTCATCCTTGGCGGCTGGCCACCGCTTCGGCCGGTCCCGCATGGCGTCGCGGGGCCGGCCACGTTTTCGGGAGATCGACGGCATGACTCGTGAGACACCGTTCAAACAGGTCGACGTAAAGCGGGCGCTCAAGGGCGCCGAGCAGGCAGGTTTCGTGGTCGGACGTATCGAGATCGACCCGAGCGGCAAGATCACCGTGATTGCCCGGCAGGAAGCGGCCGAGCCGGCGACGGCCCTCGACGAATGGAGGGCGAAGCGTGCGCGTGCGACTGAGGGGCATTAATCGGGTCAGCAAGGTTCTGGCGACCGGCGAGGCCGTGACCTACTGGTATGCCTGGAAGGGTGGGCCGCGCCTGCCGGGGAGGCCGGGCGACCCGGAATTCGTCGCCGCCTACAACGCGGCCGTGGCGCGCAAGGTGCAGCCTGCGGCCGGTACGATGCAATCCATCCTCAACGGTTTTCAGGAAAGCTCCGATTGGTTCGACCTCGCCGAGCGGACGCGCAAGGACTATGTGAAGCTGATCAAGGCGATCGAGCGCGACTTCGACGACTTCCCGCTGTCGGCGCTCTCCGATCGGCGGACGCGCGGCCTCTTCCTCGAATGGCGCGATCGGCGCGCGAAGGCGTCGCGCCGGCAGGCCGACTATGGCTGGCAGGTGCTGGCGAGGATCCTGTCATGGGCATTGGGGCGCGGCCTCGTCGCCGCCAACCCTTGCGAGAAGGGTGGGCGGCTCTATTCGGGCACGCGGGCCGCGAATGTCTGGACGGACGACGACGAGGCGGCCTTCCTCGCGAGCGCACCCGCGCACCTTCATCTGCCGCTCATTCTGGCACTGTGGACCGGACAGCGGCAAGGCGACCTGCTGCAGCTCGCCTGGCAGCAATATGACGGCGAGCGCATCCGCCTTCGGCAGGGCAAGACGGGCATGCGCGTCAGCATTCCCGTCGGCGCGCCCTTGAAAGCGGCACTCGATGCCGTTCGGCAAAAAGAGGGAAGGGTGCTTCTCAACAGCGAGGGGCAGCCCTGGACGCCGGACGGCTTTCGTAGCTCCTGGCGAAAGGCGCGTGACGCAGCCGGCATCGTCGGCGTGACCTTCAACGACCTTCGCGGCACGACTGTCACGCGGCTTGCGATGATGGAATGCACGGTCGCCGAGATCGCGACGATCACCGGCCACAGCCTGAGAGACGTGCATTCGATTCTCGATGCGCATTACCTCAATCGCGACCCGAAGCTCGGCGAAAGCGCGATCCGCAAGCTCGAAAGGAGAACAAAATCTCCCAACTGAATGTCCAACCGGCACCCATGGTGCTGATCGAAAACAGGAAAAAGCGTTGAAATATCAGGTGGCTGGGGAACCTGGATTCGAACCAGGACTAACGGAGTCAGAGTCCGTGGGTCTACCGTTAACCTATTCCCCACCATGGCGGGTCCGGCGCGGCCGGGTGCCTGTGTGGCGGGCTTATAACCAAAAGCGGGGGCGATGCAAATAGGAATTCGCAAAAATTTCGCATTCGCGCGGACAGGCCGGCGAGAAGGGCCGCCGCGTAGGGCTTGCAGCCGGCGGCAGCGGTATTTTGCCGTGCAAAAACAAGTTGGCGAAAGCGCGCGGCGCTGGTAAGGTCGACCCAACGAAAATCAAGAGAGCGCCTGCTGCGGCTTATCGAGCCTTGCGCGGCGCGATAGGCAGCAACGTGAACGACCCCGATCGCGGCGAAGCGCCGTCCGTATCCGGGGGGCAGGCCAAGGGCGGAGAGGCGCGACCCAAGCGGTCCCGCCGCCGCAAGGGCAGGCAGGGCGGCGCAACCGGTCCGTCCGCCGGCACGGCATCCGCCAGCCCGCAGTCCGGCGCGGCCGGATCCGAGGCAGGTCCCCTCAAGTCAGGTTCCCCGAACGGCGCGGGTGGCGAAGCCACCCGCCGCAAGAAGCGTCGACGCCACGGCAAGGGTGACGGCGAGGGCCGGATACGGCCGCTGAGCCCGGTCGGCCAG
>NZ_JAKGBU010000011.1:42780-79161 GCF_021555155.1 Rhizobium alarense | reverse complement strand
GGCCGTCGCCTCCAGCACGATGTTCGCCGCGCTCTCCTTCAGTTCGACGCCGAAGGCCCGCTGGTAGTGCTCGGCGACCAGCGCCCGCTCCAGCTCGTCGCACTTGTTGAGGAACGTGACGCGGAAGGCGAAGGCGACGTCGCCGAAGATTTCCGCGTTCTCGGCCCAGGTGATGACCGTACGGGGGCTCATGACCGTCGAAAGATCGCCGTTGATGAAGGCGGCGCGCGTCAGGTCGGCGACGCGCACCATGCGCGAGATCGTGTCGCGACCGTCCTTCCGGCCGGACATGCCCTTCACCTTGGCCGCGACGATGTTGACCTCGTTGTCGTGCGGCAGGTAGTTGAGCGTGGTGACGATCGACCAGCGGTCCATCTGGGCCTGGTTGATCTGCTGGGTGCCGTGATAGAGGCCGGTCGTGTCGCCGAGGCCGACCGTGTTTGCCGTCGCGAAGAGGCGGAAGGCGGGATGCGGCCGGATGACGCGGCTCTGGTCGAGCAGCGTCAGGCGGCCCGAGGATTCCAGGACGCGCTGGATGACGAACATGACGTCCGGACGGCCGGCATCATATTCGTCGAAGACGAGCGCCACATTGTGCTGGTAGGCCCAGGGCAGGATGCCATCCTTGAACTCGGTGACCTGCAGCCCGTCCTTGACGACGATCGCGTCCTTGCCGACAAGATCGATACGGCTGACATGGCTGTCGAGGTTGACACGCACGCAGGGCCAGTTGAGTCGTGCCGCGACCTGCTCGATGTGCGTGGACTTGCCCGTGCCGTGATAGCCGGAGACCATGACCCGGCGGTTGTGGGCGAAACCGGCAAGGATCGCGAGTGTCGTCTCGCGGTCGAAGAGATAGTCCGGATCGAGGTCCGGTACATAGGCGTCGGCTTTCGAATAGGCGGGAACGCGGATGTCCGTGTCAATGCCGAAGACCTCCCGCACCGATACGGAGGTGTCCGGGAGGTTGGAAATATCAATGTCGATCTTGCTCATCATGTCTCCGCGACGGGCGCCATCGCGCGCCCGTCCTGTAAATGCAATTCCGCCGCCCCTGCTCTAGCAGAAGCCTGCCTGCTTTAACAATTGGTATGCTTGAATGACGGCGCGAAAACGCTCTTCCGATCCCCTGTCTCCGCCATTCGCGTCGGGGTGGTGCTTCTTCACCAGTTCCTTGTAGGCGGCCTTGATTTCCTGCGTCGTGGCCGCCGCGTGGAGCCCGAGCGTATCGAACGCCTTGGCTTCGAGCGTCTTCAGCTTGCGCGCCCGCGGCTCCATGCGCGCCGAACGGCGGCCCTGCTCGAAGAAGCCGAAGGGATCACGCATGCGCTGCTGCGCCCCGGCCGAGCCGGACCGGGTCTGCCCCTGCGCCGGGCCGTTTTTCGCGGACTTGTTCACCCCCATCGTCCAGGTCGGACGATGGCCGGTAATCGCCTCCTTCTGGTAGCGGGCAATCTCCGTGTCCGACAGGCCGGAGAAATAATTGTAGCCCTTGTTGTATTCCTTCACGTGCTCGAAACAGAACATGAAGAATTGCCCCTCGGCATTGCGGCCGACGGGCGCGCGATGCGCCGCATTCTCCTCGCAACCGTCCCACTGGCAGACGGGTGCCGTACGCTCCGGCCGCTCCACGCGCCGACGCGTGCGGATCCGGTCGAAATATTTGGAATCGAGTTTCATGGCCTCAATTATGGGCCTCGGCCGAGGCCACAACAAGAATTGACAAAGAGGATTGTTGCTGGCTTTGTGGGAACCCTTTTCGAAGGGCAAAGCCCAGCCCGAGACAGCCGGGAACACGGCATGACACTGAAATCCCGCATTGAAGATAGGTTGTCGGACGCCTTTTCACCAGAGCGGCTGGAGGTGGTGAACGAAAGCCACCAGCATGCCGGGCACGGGCCGGGCTTTTCCGGCGAGGGCGAGACCCACATGCGTGTCCGCATCGTTGCGAGCGCCTTTGCGGGCATGAGCCGCGTCGCACGCCATCGCGCCGTCAATGCGCTTCTCGCGGACGAGTTCGAGGCAGGACTGCACGCGCTGGCGATCGAGGCCGCCGCCCCCGGGGAACCGACCCGCTGGTGAACGGGAACCGCACGGTATGGCCATCGTTCCATCCCGTCGACCGGCAAGGGGGGGCGAACGGTCAGGCCACCGACCGAATCTGACGCGGCTGCACCAGCCGGACCGATGCGGACGCCTGTGAGCACCATAGTTGCGAGGCCGGGACCAGGCGGCTCATCGAAAAGGCGTTCGGCGTTCAGACCTTTCAGAATGATCGGCTGGACGAAGCAGATCCCTGGGGGTCGGGATCGTTCATGGTGATATCGGTCAGGCCCGGTCCTGATCTCACGCCGTGGTCGTCAGATCGTCGGCGGGGCGTATCCGCAGACGTGTGATGCGGTTCTTCACCCGCTTCATCACGATGAAGCGCTTGCCGTAGAAGGTGAAGGCCTGCCGCTCTTCCGGAATCGATTTCGATTCGTGGATCACGAGCCCGGCGATGGTCGTCGCCTCCTCGTCCGGCAAGGACCAGTCAAGGGCTCGGTTGAGGTCACGGATCGGCACGCTGCCGTCGACGACGATCGAACCGTCGGCTTCCTGCCGCACGCCCTGGATGTCGATGTCGTGCTCGTCGGAAATGTCTCCGACGATTTCCTCGAGAATGTCCTCCAGCGTCACCAAGCCCTGCACCTCGCCATATTCGTCGACGACGATCGCGAAGTGCCCCTTGCGGCGCAGGAAAGCGTTGAGCTGCTCCTTCAGGTTCGTCGTGTCGGGCACGAACCACGGCTTCTGCGCAATCTTCGTGACGTCGAGATACTGCGGCTCCATGTTGGGTTCGGCGAGCGCGCGCAGCAGGTCCTTGGCATGCACGACACCGACGATGTTGTCGGTCGAGCCCCGCCAAAGCGGCATGCGCGTATAGGGGCTTTCGAGCACGGTGCGGACGATGACTTCTGGCGGATCGTCGGCGTTGATCGCCCGCATCGCCGTACGGTGGATCATAATGTCCGACACTTCGAGCTCGCCGAGGTCGAGAATGCCGCCCAACCGGTCCCGGTCGGCCTTGATCACCGAGCCCTCGCGATGGAGCAGGTCCACCGCCCCGCGCAGTTCCTCATGCGCCGTCAGCATGGGCACGTCGTTTGCGAGCGTGACGCCGAAAATGCCGAGGATGAAGCGGACGATCGCGTTGACGGCGCTGGAGAGCGGGCCGGCGACCACGACGAACAGCCTGACCGCCGGCGCGACGAACAGCGCGAAGCGGTCGGGCGACGAGATCGCCCAGCTCTTCGGCAGCACTTCCGAAAAGATCACGAGCAGCAAGGTCATCGCGATCGTCGCGATCGCGACGCCCGAATCCCCGAAGAGACCGAGAAAGAGGCTGGTGGTCAGCGAGGACGCCAGGATGTTGACGAGGTTGTTGCCGATCAGCAGGGCGCCGATCAGCCGGTCGCGGCGCTCGATGAGCGAATTGACAAGCCCCGCCCGCTTCTCGCCGTTGTTCTCCAGCGTGTGCATGCGCGCGCGCGAGGCGGCTGTCAGCGCCGTCTCGGATCCCGAGAAGAAGGCGGACGCGGCGATCAGGCCGAAAACCGAAAGGAGGATCAGCCAGTATTCAGACAGAAAGGTCGCGACGCTCTCGGTCGTCATCCGGGAAGCCTCTCCTTGAGGAAGCTCAGGACCTCCGACGCCGGGACGTCGTCAGCGACAAAGGACTGGCCGATGCCGCGCGTGAGGATGAAGGCAAGCTTGCCGGACTTCACCTTCTTGTCCTGCGCGATTGCATTCATCAGCACCTCGGCGGGCGGCAAGCCGCCCGGGATTTCATCCATCGAGACCGGCAGGCCGACATCCTTCAGGTGGGACGCCACGCGCTTGCTGTCGTCGGGGCTTGCGAGATTGAGACGTGCCGAGAATTGATGTGCCAGCACCATGCCGATCGCCACGCCCTCGCCGTGGACCAGCCTCCGGCTGTCATAGGCGGTCGCGGCCTCGAGGGCATGGCCGAAAGTATGCCCGAGGTTCAGGAGCGCCCGCTGCCCGTTTTCCCGCTCGTCGGCCGCCACCACGTCGGCCTTGGCCTGGCAGCTGACTGCGATCGCCTCGCTGCGCGCCGCGCCACCCGCGAAGATCTCGCGCCAGTTCTTCTCCAGCCAGGCGAAGAAGTCGGGCTTGTCTATAAGACCGTATTTCGCCACCTCGGCATAGCCGGCCCGGAATTCGCGCTGTGACAGCGTATCGAGCACGTCGGTATCGGCAAGCACGAGGTCCGGCTGGTGGAAGACACCGATCAGGTTCTTGCCGTGCGCGGAATTGATGCCGGTCTTGCCGCCGACGGAGGAATCGACCTGTGCCAACAGCGAGGTCGGCACCTGGATGAAGCGCGACCCGCGCCGGACGATGCCGGCCGCAAAGCCCGTGAGGTCGCCGATGACGCCGCCGCCGAGCGCCACCACGGCGTCGTTGCGTTCGATGCGGGCGGCGAGAACGCCGTCGCAGACCGTCATGAGGTGCTCGAAGCTCTTGGTCTTCTCGCCCGCCGGCAGGATCTGCGAAACGGCAGCGATGCCGCTGTCGGTCATGGCTTTCATGAAAGCGTCGAGATAGAGCGGCGCAACATGCTCGTCCGTGATCACCGCCACCTTGCGCCCCTTGAGGCGCGTCGCGATCTCCCCGCCGGCAGCGGCGATCAATCCCGACCCGATAAGAATGTCGTAGGAACGGTCGCCGAGTTCGACGCGAACCTGGCGACGGGCGGTGGACATGGCGTGGCTGTTCATGATCTCACTTCTCGGATCCGCTCGCTGCGATCGCGGAGAGCACTTCGTCGACCATGACCTCCTTGCGCACGTCGCGCGAGATGACGGTGAGATCGGCCTCCGCATAGATCGGATAACGCGCGTTCATCAGATTTTCCAGCGTCTGCCTGGGGTTTTCCGTCTTGAGGAGCGGCCGGTTGTCGCGCTTGGTGACACGTTCCCAGAGCACGTCGAGATCGGCTTTGAGCCAGACGGTGAGTCCGCCGCGCCTGATATATTTGCGGCTCGTTTCGTTGATAAAGGCACCGCCCCCCGTCGAGAGCACGCGAGGGCCCGTCTTGAGCAGGCGTTTGATGACGCGCGCCTCCAGCGCCCGGAACTCCGGCTCGCCATAGGCGGCGAACAGTTCCGGGATCGTCATGCGCGAGACGCGCTCGATCTCGTGGTCGGAATCGACGAAGGGAACGCCGAGGGCCTGCGCCGTCAGCCGCCCGACGGCCGACTTTCCCGCCCCCATCAGGCCGATCAGCACGAGGTTGCGCTTGCCGAGGACGGCACGCGCCCGGTCGGCCAGCCGCGGAGGCGCCTTGTCGATCGTCTCTGTCATTGCGGATCACGGCCTCTGGTAACGACGCTCCTGTCTCCCGTATCGACAAAAGCGGCCCGAGCGTCAAGCCTCGCGGTATCCGGCGCACCGGCCCGCCTTGCGCTGGCGGCGCGCGGAGGCGATATAGGAACAAGCCACGAGGAGCCTCCATGCCGACCCTTTTTCGCTTCCTGTTCTTCTGCGCCGTCGTTGTCGGCATGGTCTACGGAACGATGGTGGCGCTGGTGACTTTCGTGGACCCGACGGAACGGGAGGTCACCATCCGCATCCCCTCGGAACGGGTGAACAAGGATCCATGACCGACCGCTCCGGCCTGCATATCGAGGCATTCCTGGAAATGATGAGCGCCGAGCGCGGCGCTGCCGCCAACACGCTGCAGTCCTACGGGCGGGATCTGGACGACGCGCGGTCGTTCCTTGGCCGCGCCGGTGTCGGCATGTCCGGCGCAAATCCGGACGACCTGCGCGCCTATCTCCGCCATCTCGCCGCCGCCGGCTTCAAGGCATCGTCCCAGGCGCGGCGCCTGTCGGCCCTCCGGCAGTTCTACAAGTTCCTCTATGCCGAAGGGATCAGGCCCGATGACCCGACCGGCGTGCTGGACGCGCCGAGGAAGCAGCGAAGCCTGCCGAAGGCTCTCTCCGTCGACGACGTGACGCGGCTCATCGCCCGGGCCGAGGACGAGGCGCGCGAACCGGGCAACGGGCAGTTCGGCCGCAAGCGCATGCATCTCCTCGTCGAGCTTCTCTATGCCACCGGCATGCGCGTCAGCGAACTCGTCTCGCTACCGGCAACCGCGCAGACACAGGCCGGGCGCTTTCTGCTGATCCGCGGCAAGGGCAACAAGGAGCGCCTGGTGCCTTTATCACGCGCCGCCCTCGCCGCGCTCGAAACCTATGCTGCCGCGCTGGAGCTGGAGCGGGAGCGCAACGAAGCCATCCGAAACGTGCCCTTCCTCTTCCCCGCCGCAAGCAGGGAAGGCCATCTGCCACGCCAGGTCTTCGCGCGCGACCTCAAGGCGCTTGCCGGCCGGGCCGGCATCCGTGCCGTGAGCCTGTCGCCCCACATAATCCGCCACGCTTTCGCCAGCCATCTGCTGCAGAACGGGGCGGATCTGAGGGCCGTCCAGGAACTGCTCGGTCATTCGGACATATCGACGACGCAAATCTACACACATGTGCTGGAGGAGCGGCTGCATCAGCTCGTCCAGACCCATCACCCCCTTGCCAAACAGGCAAAAAAACCGGATTAGGACCGCCAACCGCCGTCCGCGGCCGCCAAGGGCAACCCGGGCCAGTTGGAGCAAACGATCGGAAACGCATCTCATGCACAATTATCTCGACTTCGAAAAACCCATCTCGGACCTGGAAGGCAAGATCCATGAGTTGCGCAAGCTCGCCGAGGAAGACGAGAGCATCGATACGTCCGACGAAGTCTCCCGCCTCGAGGTGCGTGCGCGAGAGGCCATGGTGGACATCTATTCCAAGCTGACGCCATGGCAGAAGACGCAGGTCGCCCGCCATCCCTCGCGACCGCATTTCCTCGACTATGCCGCGCAGCTCTTCGAGGAGTTCACGCCGCTTGCGGGCGATCGCAAGTTCGCGGAAGATCAGGCGATACAGGCCGGGCTCGGCCGCTTCCGCGGCCAGCCGGTCGCGATCATCGGCCAGGAGAAGGGCAACGACACCAAGTCGCGCCTAAGGCACAATTTCGGCAGCGCACGGCCGGAGGGCTATCGCAAGGCGATCCGGATCATGGAAATGGCCGACCGTTTCGGTCTGCCCGTCATCACGCTCATCGATACGGCCGGCGCCTATCCCGGCATCGGCGCGGAAGAGCGCGGCCAGGCCGAAGCCATTGCCCGCTCGACCGAGATGTGTCTCAACGTCAAGGTTCCGATCGTCTCGGTCGTTCTCGGCGAGGGCGGCTCGGGGGGCGCCATCGCCATCGCCACCGGCGACCGCGTCTACATGCTCGAACACGCGATATACAGCGTGATCTCGCCGGAAGGCGCCGCCTCCATCCTCTGGCGCGACTCGACGCGCGCCAAGGAGGCCGCGAGCAACATGAAGATCACCGCGGAGGATCTGAAGTCCCTTGGCATCATCGACGGCATCATTCCCGAGCCGGTCGGCGGCGCGCATCGCGACCCCGAGGCCATGATTTCCGCGACCGGCGATGCCATCGCCGAAGCTTTGAAGGAGCTCTCCGCCAAGCCCGGCGACCAGCTTCGCAAGGACCGCCGCCAACGCTATCTTAACATCGGTCGCCAATTGTGATGTTTTGCCGGCAGCGCGTTTCACGGTTTCGTCCCGGCCCCGCGAACATGACCAAATCTTGGCCACATTCGTCGTGTCAGAGAACCCGACAGCACGCGAGCCTGGCGAAAGCTTGACCGGTAACTCTTTGTGAAGCATGAGCCGGGTAAGTCTCCTTGCCGCACCACGCGAATCGCTTGACGTTTTTCGGATTGTCCTTGATGCGCCTGACCGTTCTTGCTGCTGTTTCGCTTCTGGCCGTGGCCGCCGCCGGCTGCACCAATGAGACGCTCGATTCCGTCGGCCCGACCGTTGACGTAAAGACGGTCAAGAACAAGGTCGAGTATCAGCTTTCCAACACCGTCCTGTCGCGCATGGCATCGCTCAATATCGACCGCCAGGCACCGCTGATGATCCGGATCGTGAAGGAAGAAGGTATGCTGGAGGTCTGGAAGGCCGACCGGTCCAACCGCTTCCAGATGGTCAAAAGCTACAAGATCTGTGCCTGGTCCGGGAAGCTGGGCCCGAAGGTGAAGGAAGGCGACCGGCAGGCCCCCGAAGGCTTCTACCCGCTGTCGCGCGCCCATCTCAATCCGAACTCCAGCTACTATCTCGCGATCAACACCGGTTATCCGAACACCTATGACCGGGCCAACGGCCGATCGGGCAGCCATCTGATGATCCATGGCGCGTGTTCGTCGTCGGGCTGCTACTCGATGAGCGACGAACAGATGCTGGAGATTTTCGCCTTCGCCCGCGATGCATTCAAGGGCGGTCAGGACACCATCCAGCTTCAGGCGTTCCCCTTCCGCATGACCGCCGAGAACATGGCGCGCCACCGCGACAATCCGAATATCGAGTTCTGGAAGATGCTGAAGGTCGGCTACGACCACTTTCAGGTGACCAAGCGCCCGCCCGAGGTGCAGGTCTGCGACCGGAAATATGTCTTCAACCAGCAGAGCGACGGCAAGCTCAATCCGACGGGCGGCTGTCCGGCGATGTCGGCGCCCGCCCAGCTCGAAGCGGCGATGACGGCCTTCAACAAGTCCTACGCGTCTCAGTACGAGACCGCGATGAAGAAATACAGGGACAAGGTCTGGATCGAGCCAAGCGAAGCCCAGCGCAAGGCGATCGTCGCCGAGCAGCGCGAGGGCCGTGAACTCGCCTATGCGCCGACCGGCACGTCGCTCGACGCCGGCAAGCTGATGACGGTGCGCGAGATCGAGGCCGCCAAGAAGCGGGCCGAGGCCGAAGCCAGGCGCCGGGAGGAAATGGCCGAGCGGGCACGCCAGCGTGAAGAGGAGCGCAAGGCGAAAGAAGTCGCGGACGCTGAGGCCGACATCGCGGAAACGCGCGCCGAAATGCAGGCCGCGGGCAGGCTGACGCAGGATGGTGTCGCGGTGCCTGCGGAAAAGCCGAACCCTGCCGCAGCCGAGGAAAAGGAGAACGGCGACAACCAGCCGTTCTGGAAGAAGCTGATCGCGTCTGTCGGCAACCCCCAGCCCGATGTGGACACGAAAGACGGGAGCACGTCTGTCGTCGCCGATCCGGGGACGGCGGCAGCCGAAACCGAGCAGCAGGTGAAGCCTTCGGCCGGCCAACAGGCGGCGGCCACCGCCGACGCGGTGACAGCAGGCACTCCGGCAACCGGAGTCGACGACACGACGCCGGTCATCGTCGCCGCGCCCGCTACGGATGCTAACGCCGCTTCGGAGGAGACGCCCTTCTGGAAGTTCTGGAAGAAATGACGGCCGCACCCTCCGCCGGTGTCGTCGAGACCTACGACCTGCGCGGCCTCAAATGCCCGTTGCCGGTGTTGAAGACGCGCAAGCGCCTGGCGGCGATGCGGCAAGGCGAGCGGCTCTGGGTGGAGACGAGCGATGCTCTCGCGGTGATCGACATCCCGCATTTCTGCGCCGAGGACGGCCATGCGCTGGAATCCAGCCTTGCCACGGCAACCGGCCATCGTTTCCTGATCCGCAAGGGCTCCTGAGCCGACGGCCGTTCAGCCGAGCCGGATGCCGGCGACGGCGAGCGGGTTGCTCTCCAGCGCCGCGCGGTCCGGCCGGTCCACGTTCGGCGTGCCGGTGAAGGCGTCGAACAGGTCGCGCACGAACGCCTCCGGCAGATCCCTGGTGATCAGCACCATGCGCGTGCGGCGGTCCGACGGGTCGGGCCAGGCGGCAAGCCGCTGCGGCGGATGGAAGACGCTCTGCACGCCGTGCAGCACCACCGGCCGGTCCGGCTTGTCCGAGACGGCAACGATCGCCTTCATGCGCAGCAGGCGCTCGCCATGGGCCGAGCGCAGCAGGTCGATGAACATGTCGAGCGCCATCGGATCGACGGGGCGATCGTGGATGATGCTGAAGGAGCGGATGCTGGCATCGTGCCGGGTCACGTCGTGGCCGTGCCTCGCGTGATCGTGATAGCCGTGATGATCGTCGGCATGGTGGTGGTGCTCATGATCATGATGCGGCGCTACCTGCTCGTCGCTGAGCCAGCGCCTGACGTCCGGCAGCTTCGTGTCCGGGTCGTACAGACCGCAGGCGAAGAGTGCCGGCGTCACGGCATCCCCGTCGTCCGCATCGATGATCGGGGCGCGCGGATTGAGGCGGCGCAGTTCGGCAAGAAGCACATCCCGGCCATCGCCCGCAGCCAGTGCCGTCTTCGTCACGACCACCCGGTCCGCGACCGCCGCCTGTTTCACGGCTTCCGGATGATTGCGCAGGGTGGCGAGGCCGTTCGCCGCATCGACGACGGTCACGACGCCATCGAGCCGGAACGAATGGGCGATCACCGGATTGCCCATCACGGCCTGAAGCACAGGCGCCGGATCGGCGAGCCCGGTGGTCTCGACGATGACGCGCTTCAGGGCCGCGATACGCCCCGTCTGCATGCGGTCCATCAGATCGGCCAGCGTATCCACCAGTTCGCCGCGGATGGTGCAGCAGAGGCAGCCGTCGGAAAGTTCGATGATGCCGTCGCCGGACTGCTCGACCAGAAGGTGGTCGATGCCGACTTCGCCGAATTCGTTGATGATCACCGCCGTGTCGGCAAGCGCCGGATGCTTCAGCAACCGGTTGAGCAGGGTCGTCTTCCCCGCGCCAAGGAATCCGGTCAGGATGGAGACCGGGACGGTACGCTCCGCATGGGACATGGACGCTCCGATCAGAAGGTGGGCCGCGGCTTCGGAATCGGCACGTTCGCGATCTCGCCGCCGTCGCCGAGCGCCGCCTGTTCCGTGCCGGCGGCCTTGGCCGCTCCACCGGACATAAGCCCGGCATAGACCAGCTTCAGGGGGCGGTCGAGCTCGTGGATATAGGGCGACGTGAGCTTCTGCCGGCCAGCCTCGTCCCGACCTTCGCTGCGGACCTTCGCCGCATGCTTCGAGCAGATTTCCGTCGAGATATCCGTGACCTCGGCCGTCTCGCCATAGGGCGCAAGCTGGCCGATCGTCGGCAGGCCCTGGCCGCTGACCGTCAGCCCCTTCTGCAGCATGCGCGCGGATTCGTCCGCCCGCGCCCCGAGGCTCTCCTCGCCGAGCACGACGGAGACGATGCTGCGCCCGCCGCGTGTCGCCGACGACACCTGATTGAAGCCCGACGCGCAGATGAAACCTGTCTTCATGCCGTCGGCGCCGTCGAAACGGCCAATCAGCATGTTGTAGTTCGGATATTGCTTCTTGCCGGTGGTGAAGCCTTCCAGCGCGAAATAGGGCGCATATTGCGGAAACTCGCGCTTCAGCGTGACCGCCAGCACTGCCAGATCCCAGGCCGTCGTATACTGGCCCTTGCCCGGCAGGCCGTTCGGGTTGACGAAGCGCGATGAACGCATGCCGATGCGGGCGGCTTCCTGGTTCATGCGGTTGACAAAGGCGGTCTCGGAGCCGGCGATCGTCTCGGCGATCGCCACCGACACGTCGTTGGCGGATTTGACGAGGATGATCTTCAGCGCGCTGTCGAGCGTCATCGCCTGGCCCGGCTTGAAATACATCTTGCTCGGCGGCTCGGAGGCGGCCGCCTTCGACATGACGACCGGCGTCTCCAGCGTCACCTCGCCCGCCTTGATCGCCCGGAAGACGGTATAGGCGGTCATCAGCTTCGTCAGAGACGCGGGATACCATTTGACGAAGGCGTCGCGATGCTCGATGACCTTCAGCGTCTTGACGTCGACCAGCATCCGGGGGCCGCCCGCCGCAACGGCGCTGTTCGCCAGGAAGGAAACGGCGACCGCGACCGCAATTCCAAAGAACGCGGTTTCCCGGCGAAAGAATCGTCCAGTCGTCAACAAGGGCCTGTCCTCGAAAATCGGGATTTGTCTCGAAACGTCCCCCTATTTAGCCTATATGGCATGGTGATGGCAAAGCCATCCGACGATGGAGGCCGGATTTTTCGGTCGAAGTGACAAGACAGGACCTTTCATGCCGATACTGAACCGCGCCGCGGAACTGCAGGACGAGATCGCCGCCTGGCGCAGGCATCTTCACCAGAATCCGGAAATTCTCTTTGCGGTGGAGCAGACAGCAGCCTTCGTCGCCGGAAAACTCAGGGAATTCGGCGTCGACGAGGTTGCGACCGGCGTCGGCCGCACCGGCGTGGTCGGCCTGATCCGCGGCCGGGCGCCCGGCCGGACGATAGGCCTTCGCGCCGACATGGACGCACTTCCGATCACCGAGACGAGTGGCAAGCCCTGGGCTTCGCGCACGGGCGGCAAGATGCACGCCTGCGGCCATGACGGGCATACGGCCATGCTGCTCGGAGCGGCCAGATATCTGGCCGAGACCCGCAATTTTTCCGGCAACGTCGCGGTGATCTTCCAGCCCGCCGAGGAAGGCGGCGGCGGCGGCAACGAGATGGTCAGGGACGGCATGATGGAGCGCTTCGCGATCGAAGAGGTCTACGGCATGCACAACCTGCCGGGAATGCCGGTCGGGCAGTTCGGCACGCGGCCCGGCCCGGTCATGGCCGCGACGGACGAATTCACCATCACGATCACCGGCCGCGGCGGCCATGCCGCGATGCCGCACAAGACGATCGACCCGATCGTCGTCGGCGCGCAAGTCGTGACGGCACTGCAGAGCATCGTCTCGCGCAGCACCGATCCGATCGCCTCGCTCGTCGTTTCCGTCACCAAGTTCAACGCCGGCTTCGCGCACAATGTCATCCCCGAGGAGGCGCATCTTGCCGGAACGGTCCGGACCCTGAGCAACGCCATGCGCGACGAGGCGGAAATCCGCCTGCGCCAGATCGCCGAGGGTACGGCGACAGCACTCGGGGCGAAGGCCCGCGTCTCCTACCACCGGAACTATCCGGTGACCGTCAACCACATCAGGGAAACGGGCCATGCGCTTGCGACGGCGGCGGAAATTGCCGGCGCGGCGAATGTCAACGATGCGCTGGACCCGATGATGGGCGGCGAGGACTTTTCCTACATGCTGCTGTCGCGGCCCGGCAGCTTCGTCTTCATCGGCAACGGTGATACGGCGGGCCTGCATCATCCGGCCTACGATTTCAACGACGAGGCGATTCCCTACGGCGTCAGCTACTGGGTGCGACTCGCCGAACACCGCCTGGCGGCGGCCTGACCGGCAAAAAAGACCCGGCTGCAGGGATGTCAGCCGGGCCAGTCGGGGAGGATCGATACCGGCACGAAGGGGCATGCGCACCGGGATCGCAGAAGGTCAGAAGGAAAGCTCCGTCATATTGGCTTTCAGGTCAGCGGCAGACGCGGACGCGCTTGATGACGAGGTCGCCCCACTTGTTGTAGCGGCGGATCTTCTTCCAGTAGCAGTGGCCGTAGCCATAGCCGTCATAGACGGTGACGTAGCCGCCGTGGTGATGGCCGTGGCCGAAGCCGAAATAGACGCCGCCGGCCTGCGACGGTGCGGCGAAGGAAACGGCGGCGACGGTGGCGACGACGGCGGACAGCATGATCTTGCGCATTGCGGTTCTCCTCTGGGGTCGGCGGATGGTTCGTTCCATCCAGTGATCCGACTATCCCACGGGAGAAAGCCACGCGCTGTTTCGCATGGAACAGGATGAGGCGTGGCGCCTCGCAACCGCCGGCGGTCCCGTTCCCGGGACGGCACCATCCGCACCGCGTGCGGAATTCAGACGGGCTCGTTTTCCTTCTGGGGTACCTTCTCGTCCGCGGGCTTGCGGACAGACGGCACCACAGAGCCCCGTTTCTCGACGCGCGGCGCCGGCGCGCGCATGCCAAGCATCTCGCGGACCCGATCGCGCACGAGCGGGCGGAACCGCGAGGCACGGAACGGCATGTCGACGGCACCGTAACCTTCCGGCCCGTCGTCATTGCCGCGATAGAGCTCCATCAGCTTGATGCCGTAGAAGTCACCGTCGACATAGTGGCGGTAATGGCCCGCCCAGCGGACCGTATAGATCTGGCCCTTGCGGATGCCCTGGTCGATCGACACGTTCCTGAACCGGTCGTCGACACAGACGACCTTCTGGCCGACACGAAACGTAACCATGTCCCGCCTCCGTTTGGAATGTTATGGACAGCCGGCGATCAGGATGCCTTGCGGCAGAGCACGCCGGGTGCCGTCTCGCCCCTGGTGAGGTCGTAGAGCGTCGCCTCGTCGCCCTTTGTCCACCATTCGTATTTTCCGCCGGCATACTTTGCGCCCGACCCGGCGATGACGCTGCTCGTGACGATCGACGCGTCACCGATGGTCAGCACCGCGAGCGACACAGCGCCGGCGTTAATGTATTCGACCGCGAAATTCGCGCCGTCGTCACAGCCGTAGTTCACCGTCTGCCGGTCGACCGCCGCCGTCTGCGGCAGGCGCAGGGTGATCTCGGTCCCCCGGTTCAGCACCGACAGGCGAATGACATGGCCGCCATCCTTGTCGGCAAGCTGCAGCGTGCCGTTTTCGAGCCGCCAGGACTTCACCGTGCCAAGCGCATCGAAGAACTTCTGTTCCTGGTCCATGATGGCGGGCGCGCACATCTTGCGTGTCGCGGCCGCAGGCGCGAAGGTAATGAGCCCGTTCTCCTCGACCTTGAGGTTGCCGCGATAGGTGTTGCAGCCGCCATTGCCGCCATAGGTGCCGTCCTCGCGGATGTCGAGCGTCGTCTGCAGGTTCTCGATGACGGCGTTGCCGCCGATGTCCTGTGCCTGCCAGGCACCGCCGAGACCGACAGGCACTTGCGTCTGGGCCGCCGCTGCGGAACAACAGGACAACGTGACGATGGCCGCAAGAACAGCGGTGGACCTGAACACGGATACGCTCTCCTGTCTCATTCTCTCGAACGCACGGAGCCCCTCGCAGGACCGGGCGTAAAGGAAGTTTCGCCGAACGTTATGGCCGCTCTGCGAAAAAGGTCAAGCCGTCGAAAGCGGCGCATCGAAAAGCTAGAAGGCAAATGTGGCAGAAGCCTTGTTGCCGGACATTTTCACCTGTAGAGCCTCGTGAACCAGAAGAACGACAGGGAAGACTGCATGGCTACGGGCGCCGCGAGCAAACGCCGCCTCACCATCCTCGGCTCGACCGGTTCGATCGGCAGGAGCACGCTCGACGTCGTCGCGCGCCTCGGCGGCCGCGACGCCTTCGAGATGGTCGCGTTGACCGGCAACGGCAACGTGGCGCTGCTGGCAAGCCAGGCCGTCGCCTTCGGCGCGGAACTCGCCGTGACGGCCGACGAGACCCAGTATTCCGAGCTGAAGCAGGCGCTTGCCGGCACCGGCATCGCGGTCGCCGCCGGCCGCTCCGGGCTGGTGGAGGCGGCCGAACGGGACGCCGGCTGGGTCATGGCGGCAATTGTCGGCAATGCCGGCCTTGCCCCGACGCTGGCCGCCGCAGGTCGTGGCGCCGACATCGCGCTCGCCAACAAGGAATGCCTCGTCTCGGCGGGACCGCTCTTCGTCGACGCCGTCCGTCGCGGCGGCGGCCGGCTTCTGCCGGTCGACAGCGAGCACAATGCCATCTTCCAGGTGCTCGAAGGCGATCAGCGCCATGCGCTGGAACGCATCATCCTGACTGCATCCGGCGGACCGTTCCGCACCTGGCCGCTCGCTGAAATGAAGGGCGTCACAGCGGACACCGCGCGCGCGCATCCGAACTGGTCAATGGGCCTCAAGATCTCCATCGACAGCGCATCGATGTTCAACAAGGCGCTGGAGATGATCGAGGCGCGGCATCTCTTTTCAGTCGCGCCGGAGCAGATCGAGGTGATCGTGCACCCGCAATCGGTCGTGCATTCGATGGTCGCCTACTCCGACGGCTCGGTGCTCGCGCAGCTCGGCAGCCCCGACATGCGCACGGCAATCGGCTATGCGCTCACCTATCCGCAGCGCTGCAGCCTGCCGGTCGAACGGCTCGACTTCACGAAGCTCGCCCGCCTGGATTTCGAGGCACCGGACGAGGCGCGCTTCCCCGCGCTCCGCCTCGCGCGTGTCGCCATGCAGCGGGGCGGCGTCCAGGGCACGGTGCTGAACGGAGCAAAGGAAGTGGCGCTCGAGGCCTTCATCGCCGGCCGCATCGGATTTCTCGACATGGCCGAGATCACCGAGGCGGTCATGGAGCGGCTCGCCGCCGTCCCGGCCGCTTCCGCGATGGACGATGTGTTCGCCGCAGACGACGAAGCCCGGCGGCTGGCCGCCCGGCTCATTGGGTAAACTTCGCTTTCCGGATCGTCTCAGGCGACCGCGCGGGCCAGCGCGCAACGCGACCAGAGCGAATGCAACGCACCGACGAGATGCTCGATATCCGCATCCGAATGCAGCGGCGTCGGCGTGATGCGCAGGCGCTCGGTCTTCTTCGGCACGGTCGGATAGTTGATCGGCTGGACGTAGACGCCGAAATGGTCGAGCAGCAGGTCGGATATCCACTTGCACTTCGCCGCATCGCCGACGATGACCGGCACGATGTGGCTCGGATTCGGCATGTGCGGGATGCCGTTCTTGTCGAGCAGCGCGCGCAGGCGCCGCACGCGTTCCTGATGCGCAAAACGTTCCTGCTGGCTGACCTTCAGGTGCTGGATCGAGGCGAGCGCCCCTGCCGCGAGCGCCGGCGGCAGCGCCGTCGTGAAGATGAAGCCCGAGGCGAAGGAACGGATGAAGTCGCAAAGCGCCGCGGAGGCTGCAATGTAGCCACCCATGACGCCGAAGGCCTTGCCGAGCGTGCCCTCGATGACCGTGAGGCGATGCATCAGGCCCTCGCGCTCGGCGATGCCGCCGCCGCGCGGACCATACATGCCGACCGCGTGCACCTCGTCGAGATAGGTCATCGCGCCGTAGCGCTCGGCGATGTCGCAGATCTCCTTGATCGGCGCGATGTCGCCGTCCATCGAATAGACCGATTCGAAGGCGACGATCTTCGGCGCACGCGGATCGGCCGCGGCGAGCTTTGTCTCGAGATCCCTGATGTCATTGTGCTTCCAAATGACGCGTTCGCACTTGGAGTGCCGGATCCCCTCGATCATCGACGCGTGATTCCCGGCGTCCGAGAAGACGATGACGCCGGGAATCTTCGAACAGAGCGTACCGAGTGCGGCCCAGTTGGACACGTAGCCCGACGTGAAGAGCAGCGCCGCCTCTTTGCCGTGCAGGTCGGCGAGTTCGCGCTCCAGAAGGACATGGTAGTGGTTGGTTCCGGAGATATTGCGTGTGCCGCCGGCGCCCGCGCCGCATTCGTCGATCGCCCGTTTCATAGCTTCGGTCACGACCGGATGCTGCCCCATGCCGAGATAGTCGTTGGAACACCAGACCGTCACTTCCTGCATACCGTCGGCCGTGTGGCGCGTCGCCCTCGGAAACTCCCCCTTGTGGCGCTTCAGGTCGGCGAAGACGCGGTAGCGCCCTTCCTGATGCAGGCCATCCAGCGCAGTCTTGAAGAAGCTTTCGAAATCCATCGCGGTCTCCGGCCGACAGTCGGCATTCTCATACGGACACGGTCATTGTCTTGCCGTCCGGGACTACACCCGGGTGTGGCGGGCCGCAACCGTTCCGGCTGCGGCAAATCGGCGCCGACATTTGAACCATTCCAAACTAGCTTACAGGCCCAAAAGCCATTCTGGGTTGATGTGTGTCAAGTCTCAATGAAAAAGGACGGGCGATACCGTCCTTTTAATCATCACAGTTTCACGAAACGCGCGGCTTCACGCTGCCGCGACCGCCCGCTTTGCCATCACTTTCACGAGATTGGCCCGGTAGTCGGCGCTGCCGTGGATATCGGCCAGCATGTCCGCAGCGTCGACGGAAGTGCTCGAAAGCGCCTCGGCGGACCAGTTCGCGGCGAGCGCCTGTTCCATGCCCGCGTGCCGGAAAACGCCGTTCGAACCAGCGCCAGTGACGCCGACGCGTACCGTGCCGTCCGTCGCTTTTGCGACGAAGACGCCGGCCATCGCATAACGCGAGGCAGGATTGGGGAATTTCGAATAGGCGGCCTTCTCCGGCGTCTCGAAGGTCACCGCCGTCACGATCTCGCCGTCGTCGAGCGCCGTCTCGAAAAGCCCCGTGAAGAAGGCGTCCGCAGCGATCTCGCGCCGGTTCGTCACGATGGTCGCGCCGAGCGCCACCATCGCCGACGGATAGTCGGCCGCCGGGTCATTGTTGGCGATCGAGCCGCCGATCGTGCCCATGTGGCGCACATGCGGATCGCCGATATGCGAGGCAAGGCTGCAGATCGCCGGGCAGGCTCGTGCCAGCTCGCCCGAGGCGGCCACCTCCGCATGTGTCGTCGCGGCGCCGATCCGCACCCGGCTGCCGGACACGGAAATGCCCTTCATGTCGGCGACATGCCGCAGGTCGATCAGGTCGCTCGGCGCTGCAAGACGCTGCTTCATGGTCGGAATCAGCGTCATGCCGCCTGAGACATATTTGCCGTCTTCGGCATTCGTCTTCAGCGTAACGGCCTCGTCCACGGAGGAGGCGCGATGGTAATTGGTAGCATACATAGGTCCCGTCTCCCGTCAGTGGACCGCACGCGCCGCCGCCCAGACCTTCTGGGGCGTGGCGGGCATGGTGAGGTCGTTGTTGCCGATCGCGTCGGTGATCGCGTTGATCAGCGCCGGCGGCGAGCCGATGGCACCGGCCTCGCCGCAGCCCTTGATGCCGAGCGGATTGCTCGGGCAGGGCGTGTTCTGATGCGACACCTGGAAGGACGGCAGATCGTCGGCGCGCGGCATGGCATAGTCCATGTAGCTCGCGGTCAGAAGCTGGCCCGTCGTCTTGTCGTAGTGCACCCCTTCGAGCAGGGCCTGGCCGATGCCCTGGGCGATACCGCCATGCACCTGACCCTCGACGATCATCGGATTGATGATGTTGCCGAAATCGTCGGCCGCCACGAACTGCACGATGTCGGTGTGGCCGGTCTCCGGATCGACCTCCACCTCGCAGATGTAGCAACCGGCCGGGAAGGTGAAGTTGGCCGGATCGTAGAAGGCGCCTTCCTTCAGGCCCGGCTCCATGCCGGCCGGCAGGTTGTGCGCCGTATAGGCGGCCAGTGCCATCTGGAACCAGGGCACCGTCTTGTCGGTGCCGGCGACTTTCAATTCGCCGTTCTCGATGACGATATCGCTCTCGTCCGCCTCCATCAGATGGGCCGCGATCTTCTTCGCCTTCGCCTCCACCTTGTCGAGTGCCTTGACGACCGCCGACATGCCGACGGCGCCGGAGCGCGAGCCGTAGGTGCCCATGCCCATCTGCACCTTGTCGGTATCGCCATGCACGATCGAGACATTGTCGATCGGCACGCCGAAACGATCGGCGACAAGCTGCGCGAAGGTGGTTTCGTGCCCCTGGCCATGGCTGTGCGATCCGGTCAGCACCTCGATGGTTCCGACCGCATTGACGCGCACCTCGGCCGATTCCCAGAGGCCGACGCCGGCCCCGAGCGAGCCGACGGCCGCCGACGGCGCGATGCCGCAGGCCTCGATATAGCAGCTCATGCCGATGCCGCGCTTGCGGCCGCGGCCGGCGGCCTCCGCCCTGCGGGCGCCGAAGCCGGCCCAGTCCGCCGCCTTCATCGCGGCCTGCAGCGAAGCCTCGTAGTCGCCGGCGTCGTAGTTCATGATGACCGGCGTCTGGTAGGGGAAGGAGCGGATGAAGTTCGCCCGCCGCAGTTCCGCCGGCGAAACGCCGAGTTCGCGCGCCGCCGTCTCCATCGTGCGCTCCAGCAGGTAGGTCGCCTCCGGCCGCCCGGCGCCGCGATAGGCGTCGACCGGCGCGGTGTTCGTGTAGACCGCGCGCACGGTGGCATGGATTGCCGGGATTGCATACTGGCCGGAAAGCAGCGTCGCGTAGAGATATGTCGGCACGGCTGACGAGAAGAGCGACATATAGGCGCCGAGATTGGCGACCGTGTCGACCTTGAGCGCCGTGATGCGGTTGTCGGCATCGAAGGCCATCTTCACCGTCGAAACGTGGTCGCGGCCATGGGCATCCGTCAGGAAAGCCTCGGTGCGGTCCGACGTCCACTTGACCGGCACGCCCGTGCGCTTGGAGGCCCAGAGGCAGACGATCTCCTCGGGATAGATATAGATCTTCGAGCCGAAGCCGCCGCCGACGTCGGGCGCGATGACGCGCAGCTTGTTCTCGGGCGCCACGTTGTAGAAGGCGCTCATGACGAGCCGCGCCACATGCGGGTTCTGGCTCGTCGTGTAGCAGGTGTAGTGATCCTCGGCACTGTCGTAGATGCCGAGCGCCGCCCTGGGTTCCATCGGATTGGGCGACAGCCGGTTGTTGACGATCTTCATCTCGGTGACATGGGCGGCCGACGCCAGTGCCGCGTCCGCCGCGGAGGCATCGCCGATCTGCCAGTCGAAGATCAGATTGCCGGACGCCTCCGGATGAATCTGCGGCTGGCCATGCTGAAGCGCCGTGACCGCGTCGGTCACCACCGGCAGCTCCTCGTAGTCGACGATGACCGCTTCGGCGGCGTCGCGCGCCTCGCCGACACTGTCGGCGACCACCACGGCGACCGCGTCGCCGACATACCGGACGGTCTCGTGCGCGATTGGACGCCACGCCCCCATCTTCATGGGCGAGCCGTCCTTGGAGTGGATCATCCAGCCGCAGATCAGGTTGCCGATGCCGTCGTCCAGCATCTGCTGGCCGTTGAGGATGCCGATCACGCCCGGCATGCCCTGCGCCGCCGAAATGTCGACACTCCTGATCTTCGCATGCGCGTGCGGGGACCGCACGAACACCGCGTACTTCATGCCGGGCACGACCATGTCGTCCGTATAGCGTCCCTTGCCGGTCAGGAACCGCTTGTCCTCCTTGCGCGCGACCCGTGCGCCGATACCTTCAACACCCATCGGTTGTCTCCTCCCGGGAAATAGGCTTGAGCGAATGCAACGATTGCCGATGCGCGGGCGGGCCGGATGCCTGACGACGGTCCGCGCCTCCGGCGGACTGTCGAGGCACCGGACCGGCGGCCCGCGCTCCGGACCTATTCGGCGGCCTGGCGCACGCCGGCCATCTCGGCGGACGCCGCCTGGATCGCCTTGACGATGTTGTGATAGCCGGTGCAGCGACAGATATTGCCTTCCAGGTTCTCACGCACCGTCTTCTCGTCGAGGTTCGGGCCCAGCCGGTTGATCATGTCGACCGCGGTCATCACCATGCCGGGCGTGCAGAAGCCGCACTGCAGGCCATGATGCGCCTTGAAGGCCGCCTGCACCGGGTGAAGCTCGCCGCCCTGCGCCAGCCCCTCGATCGTGGTGATCGTCGCCCCGGCGGCCTGCGCCGCCAGGATGGAACAGCTTTTCACGGACTTCCCGTCCATATGGACCACGCAGGCGCCGCACTGCGACGTGTCGCATCCCACATGTGTTCCGGTCAGGCCCAGCCCGTCGCGCAAGAAATTCACGAGCAGCGTGCGATCCTCGCAGTCGCCGCTCACCTGACGGCCGTTGACCGTCATCACAACTTTCGTCATACGCTCCTCCCTCAAGGACACTTTTGAGGCTGAAGCACCCGATCCGAAGTCTGGTCCTTGTCCGGCGCGTTTCGGCGCCGTTCGGATTCAAGCACCAACAGCAAGTTCGTCTTCGAAATCTCTGCGGACGCCGCCCCTGCCCACGGGCATCGAACGGTGACCTTCCTCCACATGCGGCATCATTTGACGTTTTCAACGGCTGATCAACCGGTTCTTGCAAAACGGGCCAAAAAAGTTCGTGACCGGCCCGGCCGCGGTCCTGGACCGGCATCCGCGCAAGTCATGCTGCAGTGCAAACCAAAAAAATACTTGCCTCCCATAGACTTCCACATTTTCAGCTTTATTTTCCCATAATCGCGGAAATGCGAATGCGTGATGCGGCGCCTGCCCTGTCACGGCGTTCAGGGGAGTATGCGGAGGCACGCCATCGATGGCGCCCCGTTCAACTTTGGAGAGATGTTCATGAAGAAAGCGATTGCGCTCATTCTGGTCGGCCTGTCGGTCACGAGCTGCACCTCGACCGAGAAAGGCGCCGGCATTGGCGCGGTTTCCGGCGCCATCATCGGCGGCGCGGTGACCGGCAACGTGCGTGGCGCCGCCGTCGGTGCGGCAATCGGCGGCGTATCGGGGGCCGTCCTCGGCTCCGTCGCCGACCAGCCCGGTCAGTGCTACTACCGCGACCGCTATGGCCGCCGCTATATCGACGATTGCCCGCGCGGCTACTGACGTCTGGAGCGCAAGCCCGAGTCGAACCAGCCCCGGATTCAGGTCCGGGGCTTTTCGTTGGATGACGCATGAAAAATAGGCAACGGCTTCAAATCCCGCGGCCGTGCGTGTAAAACCCTCATTAAACCTACGGAAATCCTAAGGCACTAGGGTCATTTCCAGCCTTGAACGGCCCGCGGCTTCGGTCGCGTGTCCTGTCGAAGTCAGTGCGGCGCGTTTCACGTTTCCGCATCGAAACGGAAAGGCAGCCATAGCGGCATATGCGGGAAGACGTGAACCGGCTGGAAAACAGTACTGCGTATCTGAAGGCTGGCACCGCCCTCGCGGTCGCGGCATTGCTGTCCCTGTCGACGTTTTCCCCGCGCGAGGCCCAGGCCTTCGAGATATTCGGGCTCAAGTTCTTCGAAGGAGAGGAGGAAACGACAGAGGTCATCGACCCGGTCTCCTATACCCTTTCGCTCGAGGCAGGAACCGAGGACGAGGACCTGAAGGAAGCAATCGAGACGAGCGCGCTTCTGAAGCAGGACGAGGGCAAGCCCGTGTCGGGCGATCTCGGTCTCGTCATCAAGGCGCGCGACGACCGCGACCGCATTCTCGCAGCACTCTACGAAAAGGCGCACTACGGCGGCGTGGTCACCGTCACCGTTGCGGGACAGGACATCGACAGCCTCCCGCCCGACCCCGACTTCGGCGCCACAGAGCCCGTGCCGGTCGTCATCAGCGTCGTGCCGGGATCCTCCTTCACCTTCGACGACATCCGGTTCGAGGGCGACGCAGAACAGTTCAACCCGGCCGACTACGATCTTGCGCCGGGGCGCCGCGCGGATTCCACCCTGATCATCAGGGCCGGCGAAAAGGTGGTCGCCGATCTCAAGCAACAAGGCCGGCCGCTCGCCAGGCTGACGGCGCGAACCGCGAGTGCTGACCACGCAACGGACACGGTGGATGTCGTCATCGGCGCCGAAGGCGGACCTGTCGCACCGGTCGGCGAGGTCGGCGTTTCCGGCACGAAGACCGTCGATCCCGTCTTCGTCGAAACCTATTCCCGCATCAACCGCGGACAGCCCTATTCGCCGGAGGCGCTCACCAAGGCCTCGGACCGCCTGCGCCAGCTCGGCGTCTTTTCCAGCGTCACCATCCGCGAGGCGGATACGCTGGCGCCGGACGGCAGCCTGCCGATGACGATCGAGGTGTCCGAAGGCAAACACCGCTATTTCGGTGCCGGCGCGCAGGTCTCGACCACCGACGGGCTCGGACTCCAGGGCTACTGGGGGCACCGAAACTTGTTCGGCCAGGCGGAATCACTCCGGATCGAGGCGGCGGTCAACCGGATCGGCGAGGGCAACGGCGTCACCGATCTCGACTATTCCTCGGCAATCCTGTTCGCGAAGCCCGGCGCCTTCGGGCCGGCGACGACCTTCACCGCGAGCCTGCGGGCGGCCATCGCCGACCCGGATGCCTACTATGCCCGCACCATCACCGGCGCGGCCGGCGTGAGTTATGAGCTCTCCGACGTCGACACCGTCTCCTTCGGCGGCGAGGTGATGTGGAGCGACGTGGACGACGCGTTCGGCGAGAACACCTATCTGACCGGCGCCATCCCGATCGAATATGTCCGGGACACCCGCAGCGACAAGCTCAACCCCGCCGATGGCTACCGGGCGCTGATCAATGCCAAGCCGAGCTACGAATTCGATCGCGGCACCGTTTTCTCCAGCTTCGAAGCCTCGGCCTCGGCCTATCACGGCTTCGGCGCAGACGACCGAACGGTGCTCGCCGGCAGGCTCGGCGCCGGCACGATCATCGGCGGCGACACGCTGGCCGACATTCCGGCGACCCGCCGCTTCTTCCTCGGCGGCGGCGGCAGCGTGCGCGGCTTCGGCTACCAGGAAATCTCGCCGCGAAACAAGGATGACGAACTGCTCGGCGGGCGCTCCTATGTCCAGGCTTCCGTTGAACTGCGCATCGGCCTGACCGAGACGATCGGCCTCGTTCCCTTCATCGACGCCGGCACTGTCTCCCGCGACGAAATCCCGGATTTCGACGACGTGCGCGTCGGCGCCGGCGTTGGCCTGCGCTATGCCACGCCCTTCGGTCCGATCCGTCTCGACGTCGCGCTGCCGATCAACAAGTATGAGGATGGCACGTCCTTCGGGATCTATGCCGGAATCGGCCAGGCTTTCTGATTGCCGCCGGATTCGGCGCTTATCGGATGCTATCCTGTTGTCGCATTTCCGTGCATCGCACCGATGCGCTAAGGATAGGACATGAATCGCCTGCTTCGCATCATCCGTATCACTTTGCGCTACGCTCTCTTTGCGTTGTTCTTACTTCTCGTCGCCCTCGCCGGTCTCGTCGGCTATGTCGGCTTTACGGACAGCGGCGCCCGTCTTGCCGCTGGTATCGCGGAAGATCTGCTTTCCGGTCCGGACCAGACGATTGTGATCGGCGCGCCCTCCGGCCTGCTCACCGGCCGGCTGCGGGTCGGATCGGTGACCGTTGGCGATGCGGAAGGCCCCTATGCCGAGGTCGAGGATCTTGCGCTCGACTGGTCGCCGCTCGACCTCCTGTTTTTCGAGTTCAATGCGGAGCGCCTCGCGGCGGGCTCGATCGATCTGGCGCGCCTGCCGACGACGGCCGCGAGCAGCACATCTGAATCCGGTGAACCGTTTTCCCTCCCCGTCTCGGTCAATGTCGAAGCCGTCGACATTCCGGAGCTCTCGATCGGCGCACCTGTCCTCGGCCGCGAACAACGGCTCGCGGTGACGGGCAGCGCCACCGCGCGGCCGGATGATCTCGCCGCAAAGCTGATCGTTGCCGATCGCGAGCGGCTGCAGGCGCGCATCGCGGCCGACCTCGCCTTCGCGCCTTCCCGCAACGAACTGAAGCTCGACGCCGACATCGACGAACCGCCGGGCGGCCTGATCGCCACGCTGCTGAGGTTGCCGGGCGAACCGGCCCTGTCGCTGCGTCTCGCCGGAGAAGGCCCCCTTTCCGGCTGGCATGGGCGGCTGGAAGCCGCAGTCGACGGACAGCAGGTTCTCGCGCTCGAGGGACGCCACGCGCTTTCGATCGAAGGGCTGCACAGCGTTGCCCTGACGGGCGGCGGCGAGATCGCGACACTGCTGCCGCCGGAACTGCGCCCGCTCTTCGCCGGCAACACGGCGATCGATCTCGTGGCGGGCTTCGGTGGCGAGGACCTGCTGCGCATCGAGCACGGCACGGTCACCACCGAGGCGATCGCGCTCGATGCGAGCGGCCGCGTGAGCGCCAGCGGCGAGAATACGCTGCAGGCACGGCTCGCCGGCCGCAGCGGCCCGATCGATTTCCGCTGGCCCCTCGCAGGCGGCGAGATGCAGGCGGTGATCGAGCAGGCGGAACTGACGCTGCAGGGGCCGGCGAACGCCGCCGCGCTCGACCTTCAACTCTCGGTTCCCTCCCTTGAACTTCCGCAGGGCACGGTGCAGGCGATCCGCCTCACGGCCCGAAGCGATGCCTTCGACGTCGGCACGGGCAGCGGTCCCATCACCGTGGCGGCTTCGACGGGCACCACATCGTTCGTCGATCCCAACCTCGACCGGCTGATCCGCGGCCCCGCCAAAATCACGGCCGACCTGACCGTCTCGCCGCAGAACATCGCCCTGTCGCCGGTGGCCCTCGAAAGCGCAAGCATCGGCGGCACCGCCACCGGGACCTACGACCGCCAGCCCGGCACGGCCGATCTCGCCTTCCGCCTGTTCGCGCTTCCGGCGGTATTGCCGGACGAGATCGCGCGGAACTTCACGAAGACCATCGCGCTCGAGGGCAGGCTCGCCACGACACAGGACGGCGGCATTGCCCTTGCCGGTCTTTCGCTGACCTCCGATGCGGGCAGCGCCTCGGGCACCGTGACGCTCGCCGACAATGCGATTGACGTCGATCTCGCCGGCAGTCTGACGGACATCGCGAAGCTTGCCGACGCCGCGTCCGGCAGCGCCACTTTCGAACTCACCGCCGAAGGTCCGCTGGACGGCCCGAAGGTGACCGCGCGTGTCGCGATCCCCGAAGCGCGCTTCGGCGCCCGGACAATCAACGAGGTGGCCCTGACGCTCGACGGTACGGCATCGCTCGCCGCACCGAGCGGCACACTCGGTCTCGACGCGACCGTGAACGGCAAGGCGGTGACGATCCGCTCCCAGGTGACGTCCGCGGACGGCCGGATTTCCGTGCCGGTTGTCGAGATCAGTGCCGGCAGCAACAGAGCGAACGGCAGCCTGGCACTCGGTGATGGCTTCCTGCCGGAAGGCGAGATCGCCTTCACGTTCCCCGACCTCGCCTTCCTCGCCGCCATGGCCGGTGAAGACGCATCCGGCGATCTTGCCGGCACGATCACGTTCCACAACGAAAACGGCAAGGGTAGTGCCGTGCTGGCGGCGGAGGGCGCTGCCGTCGCCCGCGACACGCTGCGGATCGAGCATCCACGGCTTTCCGTCGCGATGGACGACCTGAAGGTGCTGCGGGCCGAGGGAGAGTTTCGCGCCGACGTGCTGGTCGCCGGTGAAAACACCGTCGAAACGCCCGTGGTTTCCTTCTCGCATCAGGGCGGCATGACGAGCTTCGACATCTCCGGTCGCTACGAAGACGCACCGCTTGCAACGGAAGGCACGGTTTCGCAGTTGCAGGGCGGCACCGTCGTCGGGCTCAAGGCACTGCAGGCGACCGTTGGCGGCTACGGACTGGCCCTCGACGAACCCGCCTCCGTCGCGCTGCGAGACGGTGCCGTCGTCTTCGACCGCCTCGCGCTCGATGCCGGCTTCGCGACGCTTCAGGTTGCCGGCTCTTTCGCCGCGGCCGGCGAAAGCGACGTGACCGCGAGACTTGTGCACGAGGCGGGCCAGACGGAATTCGTGCTGGCCGGCAATGCGGGCGTCCGTGCCCTCGTCGACTCGGCCGAACTGACCCTCAACGGCACCATGGAGAACGCCCGGCTGAACCTCACGGCCCAGCTTTCAAGTGCGACGGTGCCGCAGGCGGAACTTCGCGACATCACGCTCACCGCCACCTCGCCGGCATTCGACCTGCTCCAGCGCCGCGGTTCGCTGTCGATCGCGGCGGGCGTGGAGCAGTCCGGCTTCGACAATGCGGACCTGACGCGGCTGCTGGCCGGCCCGCTCCGCCTCGTTTCGTCGGTCGCCGTCAGCTCCGATGACATCCGCTTCGCCGACACGGCGCTCGACGGCGCGGGAATCGACGCACAGGTCACCGGCAACTTCGCGCCGCCGACCGGCGCGGCGCAGGCGGAGTTCATAGTCACGGCGGCAAAGGCAGCCCTGCCGGCGGCGGTGGCCGGGCGCGTCGATACCGACGTCGTGCTCGCGGGGTCTGTGACGCGCTCCTCCGACGGAACCGTCAACCTGTCGGATGTCACCGTCACGTCCGGTACGGCGGAAGCGCAGATTGCCGCGAAGCTCTCGGGCAACCAGCTGGAGGGAACTGTCGACGGCACCGTGCTGTCGCTCGGCAGGCTGCTCGCCGATGCCGAGGGGCGCGCGACTTTCAACCTTTCCGCATCCGGCCCGCTCGACGGTCTCGACGTGAAGGGCCGGGTCGAATCGAGTGGTGCGACGCTCGCCGGCCGCACACTGAGCGATCTGGTCATCAACCTCGAAGGCAAGGCGATTGCCGACAGCCCGTCCGGCCAGGTGACCGCCACCGGCGCGCTTGACGGCCAGGCGATCAACGTGCGCACGCGCGTCCAGTCCGCAGGGGGCCGCATCGCGGTACCGGACATCGCCGCGGAAATCGGTTCGAACCGTCTGAACGGCGCGCTGGCACTCGACGGCGCGTTCCTGCCGAGCGGCAACCTCACTTTCGACTTTCCCGATGTCGGCCTGCTCGCGGCCATGGCGGGACAGAAGGCGGATGGCGACCTCACGGGCAGCGTCGCGATCGACAGCACGGACGGCAAGACGTCGATCGCCCTGAAAGCCACCGGCTCGGGCATCCGTCGCGACGACTTTCGCATTGCAAATCCGGACATCGACCTCCGGATCGGCGATCTCGCGACGCTGGACCTGTCCGGAACTGCGAAGATCGACAGCATCACCGTCGGGGAGAACCGGCTGCGGACCCTGAACGCCACCTTCGACCGGCGCGGCGGGACCACGAATTTCGACGTGAACGGCCGATACGACGATGCGCCGCTCGTCGTCAGCGGCGCCCTTGAACAGGCGGGCGACGCGCTCACCGTCGACGTCCATCGATTCGAGGCTGCGCCCCGCAAGGTGGCGATCCGGCTCGCGCAGCCGACGCGGTTCCGCATTGCGGGCGGCGGCGTCGCGCTCGACGGACTGACCATCGGCGCGGGGCGCGGCAGCGTGGTCGTAAACGGCACCGCCGGCGAGGCGCTCAACCTGACGGCCCGCATCACCGCACTTCCGGCAGGCCTCGCCAACAGCATCTCGCCCGGGCTCGGCGCAGAAGGCACGATATCCGGCACGGTCACGATAAAGGGCACCGGCGGCGCGCCTGTCGCCGGCTACGACCTGACCTGGGACAGCGCACAACTGGCACAGACGAAGGCGGCAGGCGTCGGCGCGCTCACGATCCGCGCCAGCGGCGACTTCGCCAACAACAAGGTGAATGTCAGCACGCGCCTGACGGGCGCCGGCGGCCTCTCCTTCGAGGGCGGCGGCACGCTCGGCACCGCCGGCACCATGCCGATCGCCATGAAGGCGCGCGGCACCCTGCCCTTCTCCCTGCTCGGCGCGCAGCTCGCGGCGCAGGGTTTCACCCTGACCGGCAACGCGGCTGTGGATCTCTCGATATCCGGCACGGCCACCAAACCGTCGATCACCGGCACGGTGAGCACCTCAGGAGCCCGCCTGGTGGACGTCCGACGCAATCTGGCCGTGGAAAATCTCACGGCCCGCGTTTCGCTCGACGGCCGGCAGGCGGTCATCCAGCAGGCGACCGGCAATCTTGCGAGCGGCGGCCAGCTCTCCGTGACGGGCCGGGTCGGCATCGAGCCCGGCTCCGGCTTTCCCGCCGACATCGCCATCCGGCTTGCCGACCTCACCTATGTCGACGGCACGCTCGTGACGGCGCGCCTGACCGGCGACATCAAGGTGACGGGCCCGCTCGCAGGCGGGCCGACGCTCGGCGGCACGATCCGCATTTCGCGGGCCAATATCACGGTCCCGGAAAAGCTCCCGGCGTCGCTCTCCGAAATCCAGATCAAGCACCGCAACGCGCCGGCCGACGTGCAGCGCATGGCCGCCGACCTCAAGCGCGACAAGGGCGGCGACGGAACGGCCAGCGGCATCGCCCTCGACCTGGTGATCGATGCGCCGGGGCAGATCTTCGTGCGCGGCCGCGGCATCAATGCGGAGCTCGGCGGGCGGCTGACCATCCGCGGAACGTCCTCTGCCCCGAACATATCCGGCGGTTTCGACCTGCGTCGCGGACGGCTGGAAATCCTTGCCAAGCGGCTCGATTTCACGAGCGGCAACATCGGCTTTGCCGGCGGCCTGGTGCCGACGGTCAATCTCGTGGCCGGAACGACGTCCGGATCGACGTCCATCACCATCACCGTCTCCGGTCTCGCCAACAATCCGAACGTTGCCTTCGCGTCCTCGCCGGCGCTGCCGCAGGACGAGATCCTCGCGCAGCTCATCTTCAACAGATCGATGTCGAACCTCTCCGCCGTGCAGATCGCCCAGCTCGCTGCCGCCGTCAGCCAGCTTGCAGGCGGCCGCTCGACGGGCCTGCTCGACGGCCTGCGCAGCAAGCTCGGCGTCGACGACCTGGATATCACGACCGACTCCGAGGGGCGCGCGCAGGTCTCGGCCGGCAAATACCTTAACGACCGGACCTATCTCGAGCTCAAGCAGGATGCCGAGAACGGCGGCGGCAAGGCGGTGATCAATCTCGACATCGGCCGCGGCGTGAAGCTGCGCGGCGAGGCAGGCAGCAATGGCGCGGGTGCCGCCGGCATCTTCTACGAGAAGGAATATTGATGCCGCATCCGCCTGTGCTGATGATTCCATCTGCGGCAGGCAAGGCGAATGCATCTGGCAATCTGTCGAACGGAGCATGGCAAACTGCTCAATATCCTTTCCGTTTTGCCTGTTTTTCCTCTTTCTGCCGGCACCCGGACCGGCAATAATCCGCCGCAAAACCGGGCGAACCGGCTCTCACGCAACCTGCGGGGAAACAATGGCTGACAAAGGTATTCACATCGCGCTGATCGGCGCCCCTCTCGAGGAAGGCTCCGGTCGGCGCGGCTGTGCCATGGGACCGGCGGCGCTTCGCATCGCCGGGATCGAACAGACCTTGTCCGAACTCGGACATGCGGTCACCGACGAGGGCGATCTGAAACCGCTGCCCGCCCGCGACCTGCCGAACCATCCCGGCGCCAACCACCTGCAGGTGGTGGGCGCCTTCACGCGCGCGCTCGACGCAGCGGTGCATGAGGCCGCGCGCGCCGGCCGTCTGCCGCTTATTCTGGGCGGCGATCATGCGCTCTCCATGGGGTCCGTTTCCGGCATGGCGCGCCACGCCGC
Organism: Rhizobium alarense; assembly: GCF_021555155.1. Classification (GTDB taxonomy): domain Bacteria; phylum Pseudomonadota; class Alphaproteobacteria; order Rhizobiales; family Rhizobiaceae; genus Rhizobium_D; species Rhizobium_D alarense. The sequence goes on along the minus strand of NZ_JAKGBU010000011.1, from coordinate 48,364 downwards.
GGAGCAGGGCCGGCCGCTCTTCGTCCTCTGGCTGGACGCCCATGCCGATTTCAATTCGCCGGCCACGTCGCCCTCCGGCAACATGCACGGCATGCCGGTCGCCTTCTTCTGCGGCGAGGCCGAGTTTGCACCCATTCTTGATGCGGAGCGCCCGTTCGTCGATCCAAAAAAGGTCTTCCAGGTCGGAATCCGCTCGGTCGATGCCCGCGAACGCGAGGAAATCGCCGAACACGGCGTGCGGGTCTTCGACATGCGCTCGATCGACGAGACCGGCATGGCGCATATCATGCACGAGATCATCTCGACGATCAAAGCCGCCAACGGCCTGCTGCATGTCAGCCTCGACGTCGACTTCCTCGATCCCGAACTGGCCCCCGGCGTCGGCACGACGGTGCCCGGCGGCGCGACCTTCCGTGAGGCGCATCTCATCATGGAGATGCTTTGCGACAGCGGGCTCGTGTCGTCGCTCGACCTGGTCGAGCTCAATCCCTTCCTGGACGATCGCGGCAAGAGCGCCCGCGTGCTCGTGGAACTGACCGCGAGCCTGTTCGGCAGGCGCATTCTCGACCGACCGACCCGGGCGGCCTGACTCCGGGGTATCGTCAAGCGATGGTGTGAAGCCGGCTTGTCCGGACCCGAAAGCGCTGCCCGGAGGTTGAAGAGATATTAACCTGACTGTGTGCAGACTGCGGCGACTGAGCTTTCGCGTCAACCGGGAACACTTGCATGACGACCATAAAAACGGCTGGCTTTGCCGGCGAAAATCTCGAGATCATCGCTTTCCGCCTGCATGATCAGGAGTTCTGCGTGAAGACCACGACCATTCGCGAAATCCGCGGCTGGGCACCGTCGACGCCTATTCCGCATTCGCCGCCGGACGTGATCGGCGTCATGAACCTGCGCGGTTCCGTCATCCCGATCATCGACCTCGCCCACAAGCTCGGCATGAAAAGCACGGAAGCCAACGAGCGCAGCGCCATCGTCGTCGCCGAGGTGCACAGCATGGTCGTCGGCCTCGTCGTCGACCGCGTCTCCGACATCCTGACCATCCGCGGCGACCAGATCCAGCCCGTTCCGGAAGTCACCACCTCCTTCGACAAGGCCTATGCGGAAGGCATCATCGCGCACGAAAACGGCATGATCTGCTTCCTCAACCTGGCGCGCATGTTCAAGGAACGCGAAGTCGACGAACTCGCCGCCTGACCCGCAAGCACGCGTCGCCTTTCCCGGACATGGCAGGCCGTCCGCGCATCGCGCCGGACGGCCTTTTCTGTTCCGCAGCCTGCCGGACCCGCAGCCATATGCAACCGCAACAAGAATAGTCAGGCACCGGCGGGCGACAGACGACAGTGGCGCCATGAAAAATTGCCCATTCTGCACAGGACTTCGCGGGACCAATCAAAGCTGCAATTTCCGAACGCATCGCCCAGGCGATGAAAAAGGCGGCCAGACATTCCCGACCGCCTTTCACGTTTGGAACTTGCCCGTCTCAGCCGAAGAGCACGAAGGTCTTCTGGAGGGTGATCCAGACGCCCCACAGGATCGGGATGCCGACCACGGCCCAGGCGGCGAGCGCCTTGCCGTCGAAGCCGCCGGTACCGATGCCGAAGGAGCCGGTCGGGCCGCTCTCGGCGGCTTTCGTCTTCGCCTGCATCGCCGCGACCTCCTCGTCCTTCATGTACCACTTGTCGGAAAGCGGCTTGACGAAGAAATTGGCGATCAGGCCGAGCGCCAGCATGCCGGCGAGGATATACATCGTGAAATCGTAGACCTGTGCCCGCGGAATGCCGGCGGCGATCTGCGCCTCGCGGATGTAGTTGACCACGACCGGCCCGATAATGCCCGCCGTCGCCCAGGCGGTCAGCAGCCGGCCGTGGATCGCGCCGACGAACTGGGTGCCGAAGATGTCGGCAAGATAGGCCGGGATCGTCGCGAAGCCGCCGCCATACATCGACAGGATGATGCAGAAGGCTGCCACGAAGAAGACCTTCGAGCCGATGCCCGCCGCCCAGGGCGCCGAGGCATAGAGAAGGATGCCGAGCAGGAAGAAGACGTAGTAGGTATTCTTGCGGCCGATCTTGTCCGACAGCGATGCCCAGAAGAACCGGCCGCCGATGTTGAAGAGCGAGAGCAGGCCGGTGAAGCCGGCCGCAATCGCCGCGATGGCCGTCAACTGCTCCTTGCTGAGGTCGGCAAAACGAAGCTCCGGCAGGCCGAGCAGAGAACCGGCGAAGATTTCCTGCAGCATCGGCGAGGCCATGCCGATCACGCCGATGCCGGCCGAGACGTTGAGGCAGAGCACGGCCCAGATCAGCCAGAACTGCTTCGTCTTGTGCGCGTCGCGGAGATGAACGTGTTTGGTGGTGATCATCTGGTTCTTGGCCGCGGGTGGGGTCCAGCCTTCCGGACGCCAGCCGGCCGGCGGGATGCGGTAGCTGAAGGCGCCCCCCATCATGAAGACGAAGTAGATCGCCGCCATGACCATGAAAGTCTGCCAGACGCCGACCGATGTCTCGGTCCTGAAAGTGTTCATCAGGATGTCGGCGAGCGGAGCTCCGATCATCGCGCCGCCGCCGAAGCCCATGATCGCCATGCCTGTCGCCATGCCGCGGCGGTCCGGAAACCACTTGATGAGCGTCGAGACCGGCGAGATGTAGCCAAGGCCGAGGCCGACACCGCCGATCACGCCGGCGCCGAGCCACATCAGCCACAGCTGGTGCGTGATCACGCCGACCGCAGCCACGACGATGCCGCCGCACCAGCAGAGCGCCGAGACGAAACCGGCCTTGCGCGGCCCGGCCCTTTCCAGCCAACCGCCCCAGATCGCCGCCGAGCACCCGAGGAGAACGAAGAAAAGCGTGTAGATCCAGCCGAGATCGGAGACCCGCCAGTCGCAGCTCGTGGTGAACAGCGCACCGGCCAGCGTGATACCGTCGCAGGCGACGGGTGCCGTCACGCCGACGGCACGCGACAGCGGCAGCCAGAACACGCTGAAGCCGTAGGCCATGCCGATGCAAAGATGGATGGCAAGCGCGGCAGGCGGTACGAGCCACCGGTTGAACCCGGGCCTGGCGATGATCCTCTCGCGGTCGAGCAGGCCGACACCGGCCACGCCGACGCCATACGTTTCCGTTGATGCTGACATTCGTTCTCCTCCGTACCCGCCCCTCGCGGGATCACGTCATTGGTGGGACGAGACGATGGGTCAAAGCTTTGGCAGGCAACGCTTCGTTACCGTCGCCGAACCCCGACACCGCCCCGCGGAGAACAGTCTGCAAACGGTGTGCCATGCTGGAACTTGTTATATGTCAATAGCTTGCATCTATGCTATTGCGCTGCAAACGACATTTTGTCCACACCGCTCGGACAAAATGTCGTTTGCAGCGCAGCATCAGAGCGCTTCAGGCAGCCAGATGGCGAAGGTCGTGCCCTGGCCCGGTGCGCTGCTGCAGCGCAGGTCGCCGCCCTGGCGGCGGATGAGCGTCTGGCTGATCGACAGACCGAGGCCCGTACCGCTCTGGCGCTTGGTCGTGAAGAACGGATCGAAGATGCGCGCCATCACATCCTCCGGCATGCCGATGCCGGTATCGGCGACTTCGACGACCAGTCCCGGCGTGTCGCCGCGATCCTCGTCATAGGTCCTGATCGTCAGCCGTCCGCCCTCCGGCATGGCATGGATGGCGTTGACGATGAGATTGACCAGCACCTGCTGCAGCTCGGTGCGGTTCATCAGGACCTGCCGCGACGACCGGTCCTCGCGCTCGACGGCGATCTCGGCCTTGTTGAGGAGGTGCTGCACGAGCGGCAGGCTGTCCCCCACGACATCCGCCGGCACGTGGCGGTCGACATATCCGGCATATTCCTCCGGGCGGGCGAACTGCAGCAGCTTCGTGACGATCTGGCTGATGCGGTGGATCTGTTCGTCGATCAGGCGGATCTCGGTCCTCACCGCCGCCGTCTGGCCGCCGAGCACGCTGCGCACCACATCGAGATTGCCCTGTATCACCGCGACGGGATTGTTGATCTCATGCGCCACGCCGGCCGTGATCTCGCCGATCGCCGCGAGCTTCTCCGACATGATGAGTTGCTTGGTGGTCGCTTCGAGCTGGCGGTTCGCCACCGTCAATTCGTGCGTGCGCTCGTCGACGCGGGCATTCAGCTCCTCGTTCCAGGCGCGAAGCTCGCCGTCCCGCTGCTGGATGAGGTCGAGCAGGTGGTCGAGATGCTGCGCAACGCGGCCGATCTCGTCCTCGGCGCGCGGAAGCGCCGTGCGCGCGCCGAGATTGCCCTGCTCCACCTTGCCGATCGTGTCGGTCATGCGCTCCAGCGGCTTGAAGATGCCGCGCGCCCAGCGCAGGAAGATCGGTACGCTGACGGCCGTCACGGCCAGAAAGGCAAAGACGATCGTCAGCAGCGTCTGGTATTTCGCCGCGGAAAACGGCGCTTCGAGGAAGCCGACATACAGCATGCCGACACGCGTGCCGTAGCTGTCGGAAATCGGTTCATAGGCCGAAACATACCAGTCGTTGACGACGAAGGCACTGTCGAGCCACACCCGGCCCTCGTCCAGCACGGCGCCCCGCACGGCGCTCGAAACGCGCGTCCCGAGGGCGCGTCGTCCTTCGAAGAGCCGCACATTGGTACTGATGCGCACATCCTCCAGGAAGAGCGTCGCCGTCCCCTGGCTCCCTTCCGGCAGGCTCGCTTCGCGATAGACGAGGTCGTTGATCGTGTCGATGAAGACGAGGTTCTGGTTGAGGAGGATGCCGCCGACCAGCGCGCCGCTGCTGCCGTCCGCAAGGGCCACGGGACTGGCGGAATGCACGACCATGCCGCGCGTCTCCTGCTTGCGATCCGTCGGCACCGCATTCGGCGTCGGCACGAGATCAAGGCGCGCACGCGCGCCGAGGGCCGGATCGATCGCGGAAAGCTCCGAACCCGAAAAGACATCGATCGCGGTCGAATCGCCGCCGCCGAGCGCGGCCGCGACGACCGGCCAGTCATGGCGTATCCGACCCGTCGCGCTCCCTCCGGATCCCGCCTGAAGATGACCGTCTCGGTCGATCATCACAAGATAGTCGAGGCCGAGTTCGCCGCGCCGCGCCGCCAGCAAAGTGTCGAGCCGGGCCGCATCGCGGCTTCGCATCGTGTCGAGGAATTGCGCCGAGCCGGCAAGCGCCTTGATGTGCTCGCCCGTGTTTTCAAGGATTCGCGACAGGTACTGATGGGCGATCGTCAGATCGCCGTTGACTTTCGACGTCAGGAGGGCATCGAACTTGTCGTTCCATCGTGCGACAGTGATGCCGAGAAGCAGCGGCAGCACGACCAGTGTCGGCAACAGCGCGATGGCGAGCAGCCGGAACCGTATGGAGCGCCCGGGCCGCGCGGGAATGGCCGGCGCCTCAGGCATTCCACGCCGCGCATTTGCGGTCGATCGTCTTGCGCGAGACACCGAGACGCCGGGCCGCCTCGTCACGGTTGCCGCCGGTCTCTTCCAGCACGGCGAGGATATGGCGCCGCTCGACGTCTTCGAGGCTGCCGCCAGCCGGCACGGCACTGCCGCCAGCCGGCACGGCACTGCCGC
>NZ_JAKGBU010000011.1:41372-42680 GCF_021555155.1 Rhizobium alarense | reverse complement strand
CTGCCGCCAGCCGGCACGGCACTGCCGCCAGCCGGCACGGCACTGCCGCGTTGCATGGTCACGAAATCCTCCGGGAAGCGTCCCAGGATCAGGCTTCGCTCGATCAGGTTGCGCAGTTCACGGACGTTGCCGGGCCAGCGGTAGGCGGCAAGGGCCGCACGGGCATCGGCGGCGATCGGCACCTCCGGCATGCCGAGCTGCAGCGACAATTTGCGCATGAAGAGCTGTGCGAGGTCGATGACGTCCTGCTCGCGGTCCCGGAGTGGCGGCTGATGGAGCTGCATGACATTGATGCGGTAGAACAGGTCGGCCCGGAAACGCCCCTTTTCCACCGCCTCGGCGAGATCGGCATTCGTGGCGAAGATGAAGCGTAGGTCGATCGGGATCTCGCGCTCGGCACCCACCGGCCGCACGCGGCGGTCCTCGATGACCCGGAGCAGCTTGCTCTGGGTCGCAAGCGGCATCTCGCCGATCTCGTCGAGGAACAGCGTGCCGCCCTGCGCGTGGAGAAACAGCCCCTCCCGGCCGGCCGCCGCCCCGGTGAAGGCGCCCTTCACATGGCCGAAGAGTTCCGTTTCGATCATTTCGGCGGGAATGGCCGCGCAGTTGACGGGCACGAAGGGCTTTGCCGCGCGGTCCGAAAGCGCATGGATCGAGCGCGCCGCCACTTCCTTGCCGGTGCCGGACTCGCCGGTCAGCAGAACCGATGTCGGCAATGGTGCCACCCGTGCGATCGTGTCGCGCATCTGCCGGATCGCCGGCGATTCGCCGATGAGCTTGTCGCGCAGCAGCATGTGATCGGAGGTCGCCTTCAGCTCGTAGCGCAGCACGAAGTTCTCGCGCTGCAGGCGCATGCGGTCGAGGCAGCGGGCGACGGCATTGAGAATCTGGTTGGATCGGAACGGCTTCAGCACGAAATCCACCGCACCGGCACGAAGCGCCATGATCGCGGTTTCGAGATCCGCATAGGCCGTCATCAGGATCGTGTCGGCGAAGAAACCGATCGCCCGCTGCTCTGCGAGCCAGTCCACGCCGTTCTTGCCGGGCATGATGTTGTCGAGGATCACCACGTCGAAAGCATGGGCGTCGAGCTTGCGCGTCGCCTCGGCCGTATCCGCCGCCTCCTCGATGCGCTTGCAGCGCGGGCCGAGCGTGCGCACCAGGAAGTTGCGCATGCCGGGCTCGTCATCGACCACCAGGATGGATGCCTGCGCCAGCCATGGCCCGAATTCGGGGTCTCGTTCTGCCTCCGCGGTCTTGCGCAACGCTTCCGTATGCAATGACGACCCTCCCCGCGTTGCGCCGGCC
>NZ_JAKGBU010000011.1:0-41272 GCF_021555155.1 Rhizobium alarense | reverse complement strand
CGGGGTCTCGTTCTGCCTCCGCGGTCTTGCGCAACGCTTCCGTATGCAATGACGACCCTCCCCGCGTTGCGCCGGCCTCTGCCTCTTGGGAACAGATAGCAGAGCCGGCGCGAAAGCAAAACCGCCCGTGCCGGACTGCGGGCGGTGGCCTTTGGCGTCAAGCGTTCGCGACGAAGGGTTCCGGTCGGCGGGCCGCCGTCTGTCGTGCCACCATCCAGCCGGGATATTCGGGCGCAAGCGCGCTCACCTCGTCGAGCCTTAGCAACTCGTCGGGCCCCAATGCGAGGTCGACGGCCTTCAGGTTCTGCTCGAGCTGTTCCATGCGCTTTGCCCCGATGATGACGCTGGTGACGAAGGGCTTGGCAAGGATGTAGGCGAGCGCCACTTCGGCGACGCTGACGCCGCGCGTCTCGGCGATCACCCGCATGACGGCGACGACGTCCCAGGCCTTGTCCTTGTCGACCGGCGGAAAGTCGAAATTCGCCCTGCGACCCTCGCCATTGCCGGGCGCGCCGGGACCATATTTGCCGGAGAGCAACCCGCCTGCAAGCGGCGACCAGACCATGAGGCCCAGCTTCTCCTCGTTCATGAGCGGCACGATCTCGCGCTCCAGGTCCCGGCCGGCGATCGAATAATAGGCCTGGATCGTCTCGAACCGGGCATAACCGCGTCGCTCCGAAATGCCGAGCGCCTTGGCAACGCGCCAGGCCTGCCAGTTGGAAAGCCCGACATAGCGGACGAGGCCGCGGCTCACGAGATCGTCGAGCGCCCGCAGCGTCTCCTCGATCGGCGTCACCATGTCCGTGCCGTGGATCTGGTAGAGGTCGATATGGTCCGTCTGCAGCCGCTCGAGGCTCGCCTCGACGGAATCCATGATGTGACCGCGCGAGGCGCCGCGGTCGTTCGGCCCCTCGCCCGTCTGTCCGAGGAACTTGGTGGCGATGACGACGTCTTTGCGCTTGACGCCAAGGTTCTTCAACGCCTGGCCGAGAATGCGTTCCGACTGACCGAAGGAATAGACGTCCGCCGTGTCGATGAAATTGATGCCGGCGCCGAGCGCCCGTGCGACAATGGCATCGGCCGCCTGCTGATCGAGGTCGGCGATCTGGCCCCAGAGGCTCGCCCCGCCGGCCTCGCCGAAGGTCATTGTTCCGAGGCAAAGTTCGGAGACGAAAAGGCCGGTATTGCCCAATTGATTGTAGCGCATGGAAAAACTCCCCCGCCTGTGCGGTCGGTTGATGATGGCTGAAATATCGTGATCGTGCTTTTAAGGTCCGCAGGGCGCGGACGCGGCGCTTATAGCTGCGCCTTCTTGCTGCACAAGGGATATAGGAACCCGGTGGCGAGGGTTGCAAGACCCCGCGTCGTCATGCCCGTGCGACGCGCCGCTTTTTCCGCCGAACCTCGTTCTCCATCACGGACAACATGAAACGGTCGACGAAGGCATTGAAGGCTTCGGGCTGCTCCCAGAACGGCGCATGGCCCGCTCCCTCGATAAGCTGCGGCTCGCCGCCATGAAGCATCGGCACCGACAGCCCGTCGAAATAGCCGAGACGGACGAACGGTTCGTCGGCGCCGTTGACGAAGGCCACCGGCACCTCGGCAGTCTCGATGGCCCGGCGCTGGTCGGTGCCGTCGCCGCGCATCATGCTCTGGGTGAAGATCGCCCGCATGCGGCCATCGGATCGCAGGATGTCGTCGCGGAACCGGCCATCGGAGCGGCGGCCGAAGCACAGCCGCTCGAAACGCTCTGCATCGCGCGGCGTGAAGGTCTGCTTCGACGCGAGCAGCAGGTCGAACGACGGGCTGAAGCCTTTCAGCATGCCGAGGAAACCGCCCTGAACCGGCGGCGCGCCGCCGCAGACCAGGCCCGCAATGGCGGCGTTGCGCGCCAGCAGTTCGATCGCCACATGCCCGCCGAGCGACCAGCCATAGACGACGACGCGCGACAGGCGGCAGCGGCGGAGCACCTCTGCCAGGCAGTCCGCAAGACCGCTGACCGTGTACCCCGACTGCGGATCGGCAGCATCCTCCGACCGGCCGTGCCCCGGAAGGTCCACTGCGATCAGCCGCCAGTGCCGCGCAAGTTCGCTGTCGAACTGCTTCTCGAAGACACGGGCGGAATAGGACGACCCGTGGATCAGCAGCAGGGGAAAGCCGGAACCGCCGACATCGGTCACGACGACCGCGCCGCAGCGGGTCGGGATGGAAAACGTCCTTGCTCGCACTGGATGGGATCGGTCTGAAGAGCGCATGCCGCACAGTCTCACGATAACCTCTACGGAGTGTGCACATCTATCGTGAAGAAAACCTAACCGCTTGCTTTAAATGGGACATCCTCTGGCGACCGCAGCCGCCGCATTGCCACCCCGCCGACCAGCCGCTATGGTTCTCCCTTCTTGGGGCAGAGGCTTCCGGCCGAAGGAGCAGCCTGCGCCCTGCACGAACGATTGAGCGGTGCGATGGTGGTGCTGGATATTGCGGTGACGATCGTGAGCCTGATGGTCGTCGGGTTCTATACATGGTCGCTGAAGGGGCACTTTTCGTCGCCGACGATGCCGGACGGCGCGAAGGTGATCTCGGCGGCCGTGACCGCTTCGACCCTCTTCTTCCTCTACCTGATCTGGTCGAGGGAGCAGTCGGGGACCGCGCAGGGCATAGGCCTTCTGCTGGAGATCGCCGCCGCGGTGCTCTTCTGGTGGGCCGTCTCCGCCTCGCGCCGGGCACGGCTGCGTTTCGCCTTCGATGCCGACCATCCGGACAGCATCGTGACGGAAGGCCCCTACCGCTATGTCCGGCATCCCTTCTATTCGTCCTATATCGTCTTCTGGTCCGGCTGGGCGCTCGCGACGCAGACGATCTGGGCCATCGTGCCGGTCGTCGCCTTCGTGGCAATCTACATTGTCGCCGCCCGCGACGAGGAGCGCAAGTTCGGCAACACCGCGCTCGCCCCCACCTATGCAGACTACAAGAGCCGGACGGGTTTCCTGTTTCCGCGCCTGACGCGGGGCTGACGTCGAATCAGGGCGCGCTCGTTTCCGAAAGCGCTTCGCCAGAACCCTTGCCGCCGGGCGCACCGCCGCCTGTCCCCGCCCTCGTGTCCGGATCGGCATGCGGTCGCCGGATCAGGGGCGCGGCCGCCATGACGAGACTGTCCAGCCCCTCGCCGCCATGGTGGTCGATGATCTCGAAGAGCGCGCGACGCATGCGCGGCTCCCAGAACTTGTTGATGTGGGTGGCGACACCCAGCGGGCCGTCTTCCCGCGGCTGGGAATGGAAGAACGTGGCGATCTGGTTCGCCATGCGCACAAGCTTCTGATCGGTGGACATGCCTTTGTTCCCCTCTAGCCGTTGCCGGCCTTCAGCGCCGCGGCGCTCGCCGACGGGACGCGCTCGGCCCCGGTGAAAATCTCGAACTCGTCGCCGCGCACCAGCGCGATCAGCGTCATGCCCGCCTGTTCCGCCGTGCGGATGGCAAGCGCCGTCGGCGCGGAAATGGCGATGATGAAGGGGCTGCCGACGATCGCCGTCTTCTGCACCATCTCGACCGAAACCCGGCTGGTGACGACGACGGCACCGGCCGCACCCTTGTAGCCCGCGCGCGCGGCAGCACCCGCCAGCTTGTCGAGCGCATTGTGCCGGCCGACGTCTTCCCGGACCGCGATCAACCCCTGTCCCGGCACATAGAATCCCGCACCATGTACGGCGCGCGTCGCCATATGCAGCGGCTGTTGACCGTTCAGCAGGTGAACCGCCTCCGCTACCTCGTCTTCCGACAACGTAAGCGGAGACACACGCACTGACGGCGTCTCGCGCACCGCCTGCTCGATCGATTCGATGCCGCAGAGACCGCAGCCGACAGGCCCCGCCATGTGGCGCCGGCGCGCGACGAGCGCGTCGTTCCGCGCGTCCGCCAGGCGGATCTGCACGTCGATGCCCTTGTCCTCGACCACCGGCTCGATCGCCTCGATCTCGGACGGATCGGCGATGATGCCTTCGGTGAGGCTGAAGCCGACCGCGAAATCCTCGAGATCGGCCGGCGTCGCCATCATGACGGCATGGGTCGACCCCGCATAGGAAAAGGCGATCGCCGTCTCCTCCGGAACGACGCGGCTGCCGTCGGCAAGCCGCCCGTTGCGGCGGGCACGTTCGGAAACGAGGGCCGTCGTTGCGATGTCCGGCACGGGAACCGTCCTTACTCCGCCGCCTCCAGCTTGCCGGAGATCCGGCGCGACTGGCGGGCGAGTTCGTCATATTCGACCTGCCACTCCGACGGACCGTTGGAGGGCGAGACCTGCACGGCCGTCACCTTATATTCCGGGCAGTTGGTTGCCCAGTCGGAGAAGTCGGTGGTGATGACGTTCGCCTGCGTGTTCGGATGGTGAAAAGTCGTGTAGACGACGCCCGGCGCCACGCGATCGGTGATGACCGCCCTCAGCGTCGTGTCGCCGGATCGGCTGGCAAGCCGCACCCAGTCGCCCTCGCGGATGCCGCGGTTTTCAGCGTCGTGCGGATGGATTTCGAGCACGTCTTCCGCATGCCAGACGACGTTTTCCGTGCGCCGGGTCTGCGCGCCCACATTGTACTGGCTGAGGATGCGGCCGGTCGTCAGCAGCAGCGGGAAGCGCGGGCCGGTCTTCTCGTCGGTCGCGACATATTCGGTGCGGATGAACTTGCCCTTGCCGCGCACGAAACCGTTGACATGCATGATCGGCGAGCCTTCCGGCGCCTTCTCGTTGCAGGGCCACTGCACCGAGCCCATCTTCTCGAGATAGTCGTAGGAGACGAGCGCAAAGCTCGGCGTCGTCGCCGCGATCTCGTCCATGACCTGCGAGGGATGGGTGTAGTTCCAGTCGAGGCCCATTGCCTGCGCGAGCTTCTGGGTGACTTCCCAGTCGGCAAGGCCGTTCTTCGGCGTCATCACGCGGCGCACGCGGTTGATGCGGCGCTCGGCATTGGTGAAGGTGCCGTCCTTCTCGAGGAAGGTCGAGCCCGGCAGGAAGACATGGGCGTAGTTGGCCGTCTCGTTCAGGAAGAGATCCTGCACGACGACGCATTCCATCGCGGCGAGACCGGCCGACACATGTTTCGTGTCCGGGTCGGACTGGAGGATGTCCTCGCCCTGGATGTAGATGCCCTTGAACGAACCATCGACGGCGGCGTCCAGCATGTTCGGGATGCGCAGGCCCGGCTCGTTGTTGAGCGTGACGCCCCAGAGCTTCTCGAAGATGTCGCGCGTCGCGTCGTCCGAGATGTGGCGGTAGCCGGGCAGCTCGTGCGGGAACGAGCCCATGTCGCAGGAGCCCTGCACGTTGTTCTGGCCGCGCAGCGGGTTCACGCCGACACCCGGGCGGCCGATATTGCCGGTCGCCATCGCGAGGTTGGCGATCCCCATCACGGTCGTCGAGCCCTGGCTGTGCTCGGTGACGCCGAGGCCGTAATAGATTGCGCCGTTGCCGCCGGTCGCAAAGAGCCGGGCGGCACCGCGGATCAGGTCCGCCTTGACGCCGGAGAATTTCTCCACTTCTTCCGGGCTGTGGCGCGGTTCGGCGACGAAGGAGGCCCAGTCCTCGAATTCCGACCAGTCGCAGCGCTCGCGGATGAAGGCCTCGTCGTAGAGCCCCTCCGTCACGATGACATGAGCGAGTGCCGTGACGATCGCGACATTGGTGCCCGGCTTCAGCGGCAGGTGATAGGAAGCCTCGACATGTGGCCCCTTGACGAGATCGATGCGGCGCGGATCGATGACGATGAGCTTGGCGCCCTGGCGCAGCCGCTTCTTCAGCCGCGAGGCGAAGACCGGGTGGCCATCCGTCGGATTGGCGCCGATGACGATGACGACGTCGGTATACTCGACAGAATCGAAGTTCTGCGTGCCGGCCGAGGTGCCGAAAGCCTGGCCGAGGCCGTAGCCGGTCGGCGAATGACAGACGCGGGCGCATGTATCGACATTGTTGTTGCCGAAGCCGGCGCGGATCAGCTTCTGGACGAGATAGGTTTCCTCGTTGGTGCAGCGCGACGAGGTGATGCCGCCGATCGATTCGCGGCCATACTGATACTGGATGCGGCGAAACTCGGAAGCGACGTGGGAGAACGCTTCTTCCCAGGTGACTTCACGCCACGGATCCGAGATGTTTTCGCGGATCATCGGGTTGAGGATGCGCTCTTTGTGAGTGGCGTAACCCCAGGCGAAGCGGCCCTTGACGCAGGAATGGCCGCGGTTCGCCTGCCCGTCCTTCCAGGGCACCATGCGCACGAGTTCCTCGCCGCGCATTTCCGCCTTGAAGGAACAGCCGACGCCGCAATAGGCGCAGGTGGTGACGACCGAATGTTCCGGCTGGCCGATGTTGATGACCGACTTTTCCGTCAGCGTCGCCGTCGGGCAGGCCTGCACGCAGGCGCCGCAGGAGACGCATTCGGACTCGACGAAATTTTCGTGCATCCCGGGCGACACCCGGCTTTCGAAGCCGCGACCCTCGATCGTCAGCGCGAAGGTGCCCTGCACCTCCTCGCAGGCGCGAACGCAGCGCGAGCAGACGATGCACTTCGACGGATCATAGGTGAAATAGGGGTTCGACTCGTCCTTCGGCATCCACTTGGCGTTGATGTCGCCATTGTTACGGGCCTTGACGTGGTTGTCGCCCTCGTAACCATAACGCACGTCGCGCAGGCCGACGGCACCGGCCATGTCCTGCAGCTCGCAGTCGCCATTGGCCGCGCAGGTCAGACAGTCGAGCGGATGGTCGGAGATGTAGAGCTCCATCACACCCTTGCGAAGCTGCTTCAACCGCCCCGTCTGCGTGTGCACGACCATGCCGGGCGCCACCGACGTGGTGCAGGAGGACGGCGTGCCGTTGCGCCCCTCGATTTCCACAAGGCAGAGCCGGCAGGAGCCGAAGGCGTCCACCATGTCGGTGGCGCAGAGCTTCGGGATCTGGATGCCGGCCTCCATCGAGGCGCGCATGACGGAGGTGCCTTCCGGCACGGTGATCTCGAACCCGTCGACGGTGAGCGTCACCGTCTTTTCGGAGCGGGAAGCGGGCGTGCCATAGTCGATTTCTGGAACGAGGGACATGGAATCACTCCGCTGCTTCGGCGGCCGGCGCCGGCGAGAAATCTTCGGGGAAATGGTTCATCGCGCTCATGACCGGATAGGGCGTGAAGCCGCCGAGCGCGCAGAGCGAACCGAACTTCATCGTATTGCAGAGGTCAGCCAGAAGTTCGCGGTTCTTCTCGGGCTCGATGCCCTGCGCAATCCGGTCGGCCGTCTCGACGCCGCGCGTCGAGCCGATGCGACAGGGCGTGCACTTGCCGCAGCTTTCGACGGCGCAGAATTCCATGGCGAAGCGCGCCTGCTTCAGCATGTCGGCCGTGTCGTCGAAGACGGTGATGCCGGCATGGCCGATCAGCCCGTCCTTGGCCGCGAAGGACTCGTAGTCGAAGGGCGTATCGAACAGCGCGCGCGGGAAATAGGCGCCGAGCGGCCCGCCGACCTGCACCGCCTTCACCGGCCGGCCCGTTGCCGTGCCGCCGCCGATAGTATCGACGATCTGGCCCAGCGTCAGGCCGAAGGCGGTCTCGTAGAGGCCGCCATGCCTGACGTTGCCGGCGATCTGGATCGGGATCGTGCCGCGCGAGCGGCCCATGCCGAAATCCTTGTAGAAGGCGGCACCCTTGTCCAGAATGATCGGCACGGAGGCGAGCGAGATGACGTTGTTGACCACGGTCGGTCGGCCCATGAAGCCTTGGAGCGCCGGCAGCGGCGGCTTGGCGCGCACGATGCCGCGCTTGCCTTCCAGGCTGTTCAGCAGCGCCGTTTCCTCGCCGCAGACATAGGCGCCGGCGCCAACGCGGATTTCCATGTCGAAGGCCTTGCCGGAACCGATGACCGACTGCCCGAGCACGCCGGCGGCACGCGCCACCGTCACGGCCTCGTTCATCACGGCAATGGCATGCGGATATTCCGAGCGGATATAGACGAAACCCTTCGTCGCGCCCGTCGCAAGCCCGGCAATCGCCATGCCCTCGATCAGCACGAAGGGATCGCCCTCCATGATCATGCGGTCGGCAAAGGTGGCGCTGTCGCCCTCGTCGGCATTGCAGACGATATATTTCCTCTCGCCCTTCTCTGCATTTATGGGCGCGTCGTGCACGGTCTTCCACTTGATGCCGGTCGGGAAGCCGGCGCCGCCGCGACCGCGCAGGCCGCTGTCGGTGACCTGCTGGACCACGTCGGCCGGCACCATGCCGGTCGCCTTTTCGAGACCGCGCAGTCCGCCATGGGCCTTATAGTCGTCGAGCGAGACCGGATCGGTGATGCCGCAGCGGGCGAAGGTCAGCCGTGTCTGGGTCTTCAGGAACGGAATCTCCTCCGTCGGCCCGAGACAGAGCGCGTGCGCCTTGCCTTCCACAAGACCCGCATCGAGCAGGCCGGCGACGTCGGACGCCTTGACCGGGCCGTAGGCGATGCGCCCGTTCGCGGTCTCCACCTCGACCAGCGGCTCCAGCCAGTGCAGGCCGCGCGAGCCGTTGCGCACGATCACGACGTCGAGATTGCGGCTCGCGATTTCCTCGGCGAAGGCCTTGGCAACCTTCTCGGCACCCAGAGCGAGGGCGGCGGCATCGCGCGGGACATAGAGGCGAACGGTCATCGGCGCGCCTCCGCGATCATCTCCCGGGCCGTCTCGACATCCATCCGGCCAAACACCTCGCCGTCGAGCATCACGGCGGGTGCGCAGGAACAGAGCCCGAGACAGTAGACGGGTTCGAGCGTCACCGCCCCATCCGGCGTCGTCTGGTGGAACTCGATGCTGAGCAGCGATTTGACGCGCTCGGCGAGCGCATCGCCGCCCATCGACTGGCAGGCTTCGGCGCGACAGAGCTTCAGCACATGGCGTCCGGTCGGGTGATCGCGATAGTCATGGTAGAAGGTGACGACGCCGTGCACCTCGGCGCGCGACAGGTTGAGTTCCCGCGCGATCACCGGCAGGCTTTCCTGCGGCACATAGCCGAACTCGGCCTGTATCTCGTGCAGGATGGGCAACAGCGGCCCTTCGAGCCCCTTCAGTTCGGCGACGATCGCCAAAGTTCTCGCTCCGACGTCGCCGGATACGTGCAGATTCATGAACAGACCTCCCGCATCGCGACGATCGAAGCCTCGCTTCCGGGGATTCCGCACCGGCCCGCAACTCCTCTTGCGGCCGGCGGGATCGCAACCATCGATCCTCGCGCCTTGATCCGACAAGCTTCTCAAGGATGCGGAAGGGGGTCAATAATGCAGTCCCGTCGAATGATAGAAAAAAACTATCAATCGAGACCAATCTCCGCGAGTATTCGCGCCTCGTGCAGCAACGCCGAGACAAGGGGCGTGAAAGGTTCGCGGTGGGTTGCGACGAGGCCGACCATATGGTGAGGTTCCGGTTCCACGAGAGAAACTACACTAATTTCCTCATGAAATCCGAACGATTTCGCCACGTTTCGCGGCATAATGCTGCACCAGTGCCCCGTTCGTACATGCGAGAAGAGCACGATCATCGAGTTCGACTCGAGCGTCGGCTTCACCGCGACGCCCGCTTCCGCAAAGTGCCGGTTGATGATGCGCCGGTTTTGCATGTCGGCGGTCAATAGACAAAGGCTAAGATCGCCCGCCTCCTTCCATGTCACCCGTTCGCGATCCGCAAAGGGACCGCCCTTCGCCGTCACGAGACAGTAGTGCTCCTGCAGGAGGGGCACGCTCGTGACGCGCCCGAGCGGCTCGTTTTCCAGGTAGGTGAGGCCAGCGTCGATCTCAAGGTTTTCGAGCAGGCTGAGGATCTGCAGCGAATTGGTGGAAAAGACGGAGAAGGTGACGTCCGGATGCTTCCGCTGGAACGGCGCGGTCACCTTCGGCACCATGGCAAGAGTCGTCGGGATGGCGGCGAGCCGGATATGGCCGGACAGGCCGGTGCGTGCCGCGCGCATCTCCTCGCGCATGGTGCGTGCGTCGCCGACGATACGGCGCGCCCATTCGAGCACCCGCTGGCCTTCCGGTGTCAGCCCCTGGAAACGCGAGCCGCGATTGACGAGCATGACGCCGAGTTGGTCCTCAAGCTGCCGGATCGCCGCCGAAAGGGTCGGCTGGGAAATGCCGAGTTCCTCCGCGGCGCGGGCGAAATGCCGCTCCCGGGCAAGCGCGATGAAATATTCCAGCTTGTCGATCATGCGACCCTCCGCTCCCCTCCCCTTCATACAAAAGAACGGTGGCGGCACAAACCTCTTGCGCCATATAGAGGGTGAACGGGAAATACAGGGAGCGGAGCATGACCTTCCGGGCGTTGCTGGTGGAAAAGAACGAGGATGGCGCGATCGTCGCCTCCGTCAAGGACCTCGACGACGGCCTGCTGCCGAACGGCGACGTCACGGTGGCGGTCGAATATTCGACCCTCAACTACAAGGACGCGCTGTGCATCGAGGGCAAGGGCGGCCTCGTGCGCAATTTTCCGCACGTTCCGGGCGTCGACTTCGCCGGCACGGTGGAAACGTCGGACGATCCACGCTTCCGGCGCGGCGACCGGGTGGTTCTGACCGGCTGGCGCGTCGGCGAGATCCGGTGGGGCGGCCACGCGACCCGCGCCCGGGTGAAGGCGGACTGGCTGGTGCCGCTGCCCGACGAAATCTCGACGCGGCAGGCGATGGCGATCGGCACGGCGGGCCTCACGGCCATGCTCGCCGTCACGGCACTTGAAAAGGCGGGGCTGTCGCCGACGCGCGGCGAGGTGCTGGTCACCGGTGCTGCCGGCGGCGTCGGCTCGGTCGCCGTGGCGATCCTGGCAAAGCTCGGCTACGAGATCGCCGCCGTGACCGGGCGGCCGGAGGCGGCCGGCTACCTGAAGGAACTCGGCGCGACGGAAATCGTCGACCGCGCAGCGCTTGCCGAACCGAGCAGCAAGCCACTTGAATCGGAACGCTGGGCCGCCGCCATCGACGCGGTCGGCGGCGAGATGCTGGGACGCGTCCTCAAGCAGATGAAATACGGTGCGCCGGTTGCCGCGATCGGTCTCGCCGGCGGCGCGGCCGTGCCTTCCTTTACCGTCATACCCTTCCTGCTCAGGGGCGTCAGTTTGATCGGCATCGATTCCGTCATGCGGCCCTACGACCAGCGGCTCGATGCCTGGCACCGGCTCGCGACGGACCTGCCCTTCGACAAGCTCACCGGCATGGTGAGCGAATATGGGCTCGCCGATCTGCCGGACCTGGCGCAGTCGATCCTCAAGGGCGGCATCAGGGGCCGTGCGGTCATCGACGTCCGGCGCTGAGCACCCCCCGTGCCACAAGACGCGGTCAGCAGATGAGCTGGCCGCCATTCACCTCGAGAACCTGTCCGGTCACGTAGCCGGACAGCGCCTGCGCGGCGAGGAACAGATAGGCCGGCGCGCAATCCTCCGCCGTGCCGAGGCGCTGCAGCGGGATCGTTCGGCGCGTCGCCTCCAGCTTTTCCGGCGAGGAATAGCGCTCGTGGAAATCCGTCGTGATGGTCCCCGGCGAGACGCAGTTGACGCGGATGCCGTCGGGTGCGAGTTCGCGGGCAAGAGCCTTGGAATAGGTGGAGACGAAGGCCTTCGTCGCCGAATAGATCGCTGAGCCGGGACTCCCGCCGGTCAGCGCCGAGATCGAGACGGTGTTGACGATCGCCGCATGCGGCGCGCGGCGCAGATAGGGCAGCAGGCCGCGCGTCACCGCGACGACCGACGTCTGGTTGAGGCGCACCACCGTTTCATATTGCTCGTCCGTGAGTTCGCCCGCCGGGTATCGCCCGACCATCGTGCCGGCATTGTTCACCAGCACATCGACCTGCGGAAACAGGCTGTCGACCCGGCTTACGACACGATCGACGCCGCCCGGCGCGAGGAAATCCGCGTGCACCACATGTGCGCGCGCCTCGGCGATCGCGCTTTCGAGAAATTCGGGCATCGCCCCCTGCTGGCTCCGCCCGCCGTGCAGCAGCACATGCGCGCCGCAATCCAGGAACTGCCGGGCCACTTCGAGCCCTATGCCGCGTCCGGCGCCGGTGACGACGACGCTGGCGCCCTTGAACAGGGACGGGTGGAACATGGCGCATCTCCTCCTCATGCGGACAGCCGGTCTGCGGCCAGTATCACAAAAAAGCGCCGGAGCTCCAAGAAGATGCCCGGGACGAATTGCTACGCTTTCGTTTTCCGATATTATGAAAGAAAACGAAAGCAAAGGGAGGTGCTTATGTTTCTGACGGGCCGCCAGACGGAAATCCTGGACCTGGCGAAGGTTGAGGGCCGTGTTCTCGTCGAGGATCTTGCAACGCGCTTCTCCGTTACGCCGCAGACGATCCGGAAGGATCTGAACGACCTTTGCGACAACAAGGTGCTGACCCGCATCCATGGCGGCGCGCTCTTTCCGAGCGGCAACGAGAATGTCAAATACGAGGCGCGCCGCTCGATCGCCGCGCCCGAAAAACAGGCGATCGGCAAGGCAGCCGCCAGCATGATCCCCGACAATTCGTCGCTCTTCATCAATATCGGCACCACGACCGAAGCCGTCGGCGAGGCGCTGCTGGATCACCGGGAACTGATGGTCATCACCAACAACATCAATGTGGCCAACAGGTTGCGTGTTTACCCGTCGATAGAGGTGGTGATCGCCGGCGGGGTCGTACGGGGCGCGGACGGCGGCATCGTCGGCGAGGCGGCGGTCGACTTCATCCGGCAGTTCAAGGTGGACTATGCCGTCATCGGCGTTTCCGCCATCGACCACGACGGTGCGCTGCTCGACTTCGACTATCGGGAGGTCAAAGTGGCGCAGGCGATCATCGCCAATGCCCGCCATGTCATCCTTGTGTCGGATTCGACGAAGTTCGAGCGCACGGCACCCGTGCGGATCGGCCATCTTTCCCAGGTGCATACGTTCATCACGGACCACTGTCCGGTGGACGTGATTCGCGACATCTGCGTCGAACATGACGTCCGTCTCGTGGAAACGCTCGAAAATCCCGCGGCAAAGGCATCGTAATTTCCTTAGACATTCGTTTGACATTCGAACGGTTTTCGTTTTAACTCTTCTTGCTTTCGCATATGCGCAAAATTGTGCAATGCGAAATGGGAGGGGAATATTCAGTGGACGACGTGATCCAGGACATCTTTGTCATTGGCGGCGGCATCAACGGCTGCGGCATCGCACGTGATGCGGCGGGCCGTGGATATTCCGTCGTGCTCGCCGAGATGAAGGATTTCGCGTCCGGCACCTCATCCGCCTCCACGAAACTCATTCATGGCGGCCTGCGCTATCTCGAGCACTACGAGTTCCGCCTCGTGCGGGAAGCGCTGATGGAACGCGAAGTGCTGTGGGCGATGGCGCCGCACGTCATCTGGCCGATGCGCTTCGTCCTGCCCTTCCAGAAAGGCGGCCTGCGCCCCGCCTGGCTCATCCGCCTCGGCCTCTTTCTTTATGACCATATCGGCGGCCGCAAGCTGCTGCCGGCGACGCGCACGCTGGACATGGCGCGAGATCCGTCCGGCAAGCCGCTGAAGAGCCTGTTCCGCAAGGCCTTCGAATATTCGGACGGATGGGTCGACGATGCGCGCCTCGTCGTGCTCAACGCCCGCGACGCCGCCGACCGCGGCGCCGACATAAGGGTTCGCACAAAGGTCGTCGCGGCGCGCCGCGAGAACGGTCACTGGAACGTCGAGACAGAAAATACGGAGACCGGAGACCGCGAGACCGTGCGCGCCCGCATGCTGGTCAACGCTGCCGGTCCTTGGGTGGACAAGGTGCTCGCCACCTCGCTCGGCCGCAACGACGTTCACAATGTACGGCTCGTCCAGGGCAGCCATATCGTGGTGAAGAAGAAATTCGCCGATCCGCGTGCTTATTTCTTCCAGAACCCGGATGGGCGGATCATGTTCGCCATACCTTACGAAGAAGACTTCACGCTGATCGGCACGACGGACCGGGATTACCAGGGCGATCCGCGCGACGTGCGTATCAGCGACGAGGAGATCGACTATCTCTGCCGGTCCGCCAGCGAATATTTTGCCGAACCCGTCCGGTCGGACGACATCGTCTGGACCTATTCGGGCGTGCGGCCGCTGTTCGACGACGGCGCGAGCAAGGCGCAGGAAGCGACCCGCGACTACGTGCTGAAGCTCGAGGGTGGCGGCACGCAGGCGCCGCTTCTCAATATCTTCGGCGGCAAGCTCACCACCTATCGCCGCCTGGCGGAATCCGCCCTTGAGAAGATCGGCGAGGCGATCGGCGACAAGGGCGTGAAATGGACCGCGAATTCTCGCCTGCCGGGCGGCGACTTTCCGGCCACGACCTTCGATGCGCAGGTGGCCGCACTTTCAAAAAGTCACCCGTTTCTTACGAAAGACCATGGCCGCCGTCTCGTTCGCTTGTATGGAACCAACGCAGCGGCGATACTGGGTTCGGCAACATCGCTTGCCGACCTCGGCCGCCACTTCGGCAGCGACCTCTATGAGGCCGAAGTCCGCTGGCTGATGAAGGAGGAATGGGCCCGGCACGCGGAGGACGTGCTGTGGCGTCGCACGAAACGTGGATTGCATCTCACCGCCGCCGAAGTGGCCGCGCTGGAAGACTATATGGCGGAGGCCAACAGGTCGACCCACTAGCGCCGAGTCCGATGGCTGGGAGGAACATTGGAGACATGAATGCTTGAACTCAGGAACATCACGAAGATGGCGGGGGCGGAAACGCATATCCACCCGACCAATCTCGTGCTCGAACGCGGCACGCTCAACGTGCTGCTCGGTCCGACGCTTTCGGGCAAGACGTCGCTCATGCGCCTCATGGCGGGCCTTGATCGCCCGACGACCGGCTCCGTCTGGTTCGACGGCGCGGATGTGACCGGCGTGCGTGTGCAGGATCGCAGCATCGCCATGGTTTACCAGCAGTTCATCAACTATCCGGCGCTGACGGTCTACGAGAACATCGCTTCGCCGATGCGCATCAAGGGCGCGGACAAGGCGACGATCGACCGCGAGGTCCGCAAGGCTGCGGACCTTTTGAAGCTCGGCCCCTATCTCGACCGCACGCCGCTCAACCTGTCCGGCGGACAACAGCAACGCACCGCCCTCGCCCGCGCCATTGTCAAGAACGCCAGCCTGGTGCTGCTCGACGAGCCGCTCGCCAATCTCGACTACAAGCTGCGCGAGGAACTGCGCGAGGAACTGCCGAAGATCTTCGCCGCCTCTGGCGCAATCTTCGTCTATGCGACGACGGAACCTTCCGAGGCGCTGCTTCTCGGCGGCAATACCGCAACCTTGTCGGAGGGGCGCATCACCCAGTTCGGCAGCACGATCGACGTCTATCGCCGCCCGACGGATCTCAAGACCGCCCGCACCTTCGCCGACCCGCCGCTCAACACCATGGCGGTCTTGAAGAGCGGTGGCCATTTCGAGGTCGCCGGCAGGCCGGTCCTGCCCGTGCCCGCGCATCTTGCCGCCCTGCCGGACGGCTCCTGCACGATCGCCTTCCATCCGCATCACCTCTCGCTCGCGAGCCAGCATGCCTCCTCCGCCAGCCTGGTCGTGCGCACCGCGATCTCGGAGATCGCCGGATCGGAGAGTTTCATTCACATCGAATTCGAGGGCAGCCGCTGGGTCATGCTGTCGCCCGGCATCCACGACATCGAACCCGACGCGATCATCACGATCCACGTCGACACGCGCCACCTGATGGCCTTCGGCACGGACGGCAGGGCGATCGCCGAACCGACTGCGGCGGCGGCCTGAGGAGAAAGACCATGGCACGCATCAATCTCGACCACATCCGCCACGCCTATGGCGAGAAGCCGAAGTCGGAAGCCGACTACGCGCTGAAGGAAGTGCACCACGAATGGAAGGACGGCGGCGCCTATGCGCTGCTCGGCCCTTCCGGCTGCGGCAAGACCACGCTGCTCAACATCATCTCGGGGCTGCTCCAGCCGTCCGAAGGCCGCATCCTCTTCGACGGCAAGGACGTGACCTACCTGTCGACCCAGGAGCGCAACATCGCGCAGGTCTTCCAGTTCCCGGTCATCTACGACACGATGACGGTCTACGACAATCTCGCATTCCCGCTGCGCAACCGCGGCGTCGCCGAGCCTGAAGTCGACCGCCGCGTGCGGGAAATCCTCGAGATGATCGATCTCGCCGACTGGGCGAAGAAGACGGCGCGCGGTCTTACCGCCGACCAGAAGCAGAAGATCTCGCTCGGCCGCGGCCTCGTGCGCAACGACGTCAACGCCATCCTCTTCGACGAGCCGCTGACGGTCATCGATCCGCACATGAAATGGGTGCTGCGGTCGCAGCTCAAGAAGCTGCACCGCCAGTTCGGCTTCACCATGGTCTATGTCACGCATGACCAGACCGAGGCACTGACCTTCGCCGACAAGGTCGTCGTGATGTATGACGGCCAGATCGTGCAGATCGGCACGCCGGCCGAACTTTTCGAGCGGCCGAGCCACACCTTCGTCGGCTATTTTATCGGCTCGCCGGGCATGAACGTGCTGCCGGCATCCATTGATGGAAGCAGCGTCAAGATCGGTGAGCAAACGCTTACGCTCGGCTACAAGCCGCAGATCGCCGTGGGCGCCAGGACCGAGCTCGGCATCCGGCCGGAATTCATCGCGCTTTCCCGCGACGGCATGCCTGTCTCGATCAGCAAGGTGGAGGACATCGGGCGCCAGAAGATCGTTCGTGCCGAGTTCGCCGGCAAGCCGATCGCGATCGTCGTCGACGAGGATGGCGAGATCCCGGCCGAACCGCGCGTCACCTTCGATCCGGCCGCCATCAACATCTACGCCGACAGCTGGCGTATCGGCAGGGAGGGCTGACGATGAACAAGACCTGGAACAACAAGGCCTGGTTCATGGTCCTGCCCGTTCTGCTGCTCGTCGCCTTCTCGGCGGTGATCCCGCTGATGACGGTGGTGAACTATTCGATCCAGGACACCTTCGGCAACAACCAGTTCTTCTGGGCCGGCACCGACTGGTTCGCGGACGTGCTCGAGTCCGACCGCTTCTGGGAAGCGCTCGGCCGCAACCTGCTCTTCTCGGCCATCATCCTGACGATCGAGATCCCGCTCGGCATCCTGATCGCGCTCAACATGCCGAAGAAGGGTCTCGGCGTGCCTGTCTGCCTCGTTCTGATGGCGCTGCCGCTCCTCATCCCGTGGAACGTCGTCGGCACGATCTGGCAGGTCTTCGGCCGCGTCGATATCGGCCTGCTCGGCCGCACGCTCTACCTGCTCGGCGTCAACTACAACTACGTCAACAACGTCTTCGATGCCTGGATCACGCTGATCGTCATGGATGTCTGGCACTGGACGAGCCTCGTCGTGCTGCTCTGCTATGCCGGTCTCGTCTCGATCCCGGAAGCCTATTACCAGGCCGCCAAGATCGACGGCGCCTCGCGCTGGGCCGTTTTCCGCTACATCCAGTTGCCGAAGATGAAGCGCGTGCTGCTGATCGCCTTCCTGCTGCGCTTCATGGACAGTTTCATGATCTACACCGAGCCCTTCGTCGTCACCGGCGGTGGTCCCGGCAACTCGACCACCTTCCTGTCGATCGACCTCGTCAAGATGGCGATCGGCCAGTTCGACCTCGGCCCGGCCGCGGCGATGTCCATCATCTACTTCCTGATCATCCTTCTGCTGTCGTGGATCTTCTACACGGTCATGACCAGCAGCGACGAACAGGCGTGAGGGAGGAAACCATGACCACACAGGCAACCACCGCCACCACGATGGCATCGAGCAGCGCCCCTGCGGCGACGCGTTCCGTCGCAAGGCCGAAGAGCCGCAGCCTCTCCTGGCTCGTCCCGACGCTCTACATCCTGTTCCTGATGCTGCCGATCTACTGGCTCGTCAACATGAGCTTCAAGACGAACCAGGAGATCACCGGCGCCTTCTCGCTCTGGCCGACCAGCCCGACGCTTCGGAACTACATCGTCATCTTCACCGACCCGGCCTGGTATTCCGGCTACATCAACTCGATCCTGTATGTCGTGCTGAACACGATCATCTCGGTCTCCGTTGCGCTGCCGGCGGCCTATGCCTTCTCGCGCTACCGCTTCCTCGGCGACAAGCATCTGTTCTTCTGGCTGCTGACGAACCGGATGGCGCCGCCGGCCGTCTTCGCGCTGCCCTTCTTCCAGCTCTATTCGGCCTTCGGCCTGATCGACACGCATATTGCGGTGGCCATCGCCCACTGCCTGTTCAACGTGCCGCTGGCGGTCTGGATCCTGGAAGGCTTCATGTCGGGCGTGCCGAAGGAAATCGACGAGACGGCCTATATCGACGGCTACTCGTTCCCCAAGTTCTTCGCGAAGATCTTCGTGCCGCTGATCGCGTCCGGCATCGGCGTCGCCGCCTTCTTCTGCTTCATGTTCTCCTGGGTCGAACTGCTGATCGCCCGCACGCTGACGACGACGGACGCCAAGCCGATCGCCGCCACCATGACACGCACGGTCTCGGCCTCCGGCATGGACTGGGGCGTGCTCGCCGCCGCCGGCGTGCTCACCATCATCCCGGGCGCGCTCGTGATCTACTTCGTCCGCAACTACATCGCCAAGGGCTTCGCCCTGGGGAGGGTTTGATGACCGCCGTCGCCAATCGCAACACCCGCTGGCCGATCGCGCTTGCCGCCGTTCTCGCCACCTATGCCGCCGCGGCAGGACTGCTCGTCATGGCGCTGCCCGTCAAGGACGGCGAGCGCGACTGGTTCGCCGCGCTCGTCCCCGGCGGCTGGATGGCCTGGTCCTTCCCGAGCGCCATGTTCTTCCTGACGATCTTCGCCTTGCTCGCGCTGATGGCCGTCTGGGAATATGCGCGGCCCGGCGGCAGCCCGCGCGTCGGCATCCTGCGCTTCGAAACGACCCGCGGCGACCGGCTCTTCGTGTCGCTGCTCGGTTCCGCATTCATTCATCTCGCATGGCTGGGGCTCGTCGGCTCCGGCCTGTGGTGGGCTCTTGCCTTGTCCGTGGTCTACGCCATCGGCGTATTCCGCTACGTGTAAGGCAAATCGAATTGGGGGGCCTCGGGGAGATGGGGTCCTTCATACATGCAATCGCTAACCCCAAGGGAGGATTATTATGCGAAAGCATCTTCTGACGACGACGGCAGCCGTGCTGCTGGCGTTTACCGGCACCGCGTTCGCGGACATGGATGCCGCCAAGACATTCCTGGATGCGGAAATCGGCGACATGTCGACGCTCGACCGCGCTGCCCAGGAAGCCGAAATGCAGTGGTTCGTCGATGCTGCGAAGCCCTTCGCAGGCATGGAGATCAAGGTTGTATCCGAGACGATCACCACGCATGAATACGAATCGAAGGTTCTCGCGCCGGCCTTCACGGCGATCACGGGCATCAAGGTCACCCACGACCTGATCGGCGAGGGCGACGTCGTCGAAAAGCTGCAGACGCAGATGCAGTCGGGCGAAAATGTCTATGACGCCTATGTCAACGATTCGGACCTGATCGGCACCCACTGGCGCTACCAGCAGGCCCGCTCGCTGACCGACTGGATGGCAAATGAAGGCAAGGACGTCACCAATCCGGGCCTCGACCTCGAGGACTTCATCGGCCTGAAGTTCACCACCGCTCCCGACGGCGACCTCTACCAGCTGCCCGACCAGCAGTTCGCCAACCTCTACTGGTTCCGCTACGACTGGTTCAACGACGAGAAGAACAAGGCGGACTTCAAGGCGAAGTACGGTTACGACCTCGGCGTTCCGGTCAACTGGTCGGCCTATGAGGACATCGCCGAGTTCTTCACCGGCCGCGACGTGGACGGCAAGAAGGTCTACGGCCACATGGACTACGGCAAGAAGGACCCGTCGCTCGGCTGGCGCTTCACCGACGCCTGGCTCTCGATGGCCGGCAACGGCGACAAGGGCCTGCCGAACGGCCTGCCGGTCGACGAATGGGGTATCAAGGTCGACGCGGATTCCCGTCCGGTCGGCTCGTGCGTCGCGCGCGGCGGCGACACCAACGGCCCGGCCTCGGTCTACGCCATCCAGAAATACCTCGACTGGCTGAAGGCCTATGCGCCGGCCGCCGCCCAGGGCATGACCTTCTCGGAATCCGGTCCCGTCCCGTCGCAGGGCGAGATCGCCCAGCAGATGTTCATGTACACGGCGTTCACCGCGGACCTCGTCAAGGATGGCCTGCCGGTGGTGAACGAGGACGGCACGCCGAAGTGGCGTTTCGCTCCGAGCCCGCATGGGGTCTACTGGAAGGACGGCATGAAGCTCGGTTATCAGGACGTGGGCTCCTGGACGCTGCTGAAGTCCACGCCGGACGACCGCGCCAAGGCCGCCTGGCTCTATGCGCAGTTCGTCGTCTCTAAGACGATCGACGTCAAGAAGAGCCATGTCGGCCTGACGCTGATCCGCGAATCGTCGATCCGGCATGACAGCTTCACGGAGCGCGCTCCGAAGCTCGGCGGCCTGATCGAGTTCTACCGTTCGCCGGCCCGCGTCCAGTGGTCGCCGACCGGCACGAACGTTCCGGACTATCCGAAGCTGGCCCAGCTGTGGTGGCAGGCGATCGGCGACGCATCCTCGGGTGCGAAGACGGCGCAGGAAGCCATGGACTCGCTGTGCGCCGAGCAGGAACAGGTGATGGAGCGCCTCGAGCGCGCCGGCATCCAGGGCGACATCGGCCCGAAGCTCGCCGAAGAGCACGACCTCGCATATTGGAACGCGGAAGCCGTCAAGGCCGGCAACCTCGCTCCGCAGCTCAAGGTCGAGAACGAGAAGGAACAGCCGGTCACCGTCAACTATGACGAACTGGTCAAGAGCTGGCAGGAATAAGCCCCTGGTCGCGCGCGACACGCGCGAATAAATCCGCGCCGCCCGGGGTCATGTCCCGGGCGGCGTTTTCTGTTCTCCGGAGGGCGGCTCCGCGACACGGCCGTCCACCAGATGGATGCGGCGGCTCATGCGGCCCGCCATGTCGAGATCGTGCGTCACCGCGACGACCGTCTTGCCGCGCACCTCCACCAGGTCGGCCAGGATCTGGAAGACCTGCTCGGAATTCTTGCTGTCGAGGCTGCCCGTCGGCTCGTCTGCGAGAACGAGCGGCGGGTCGTTCGCCAGCGACCGCGCGACCGCGACGCGCTGCCTCTGGCCACCCGAGAGCTGGTCCGGCCGCTTGTCGAGATGATCCCCGAGCCCGAGCGCGCCCAGCAGTTCGCCCGCCCGCTCCCGCATCGCGTGCCGCGACAGCCGCCCGAGCTTGCGCATCGGGATTTCGACATTCTGCCGCGCGGTGAACTCCGGCAGCAGGAAATGGAACTGGAACACGAAGCCGATCATCGCGAGGCGCGTCTCGGCCCTCTCCTCCTCTTCCATCTGCATCGTGTCGCGGCCCCCGACGAGGATCTCGCCCGCGGTCGGCCTGTCGAGAAGACCGAGAAGGTAGAGCAGCGACGACTTTCCGGACCCGGACGGGCCGGTGATGGCGATGAATTCCCTTTCGCCGATCGTCAGCGAGACGTCCTTGACGAGCGTCACCGGCACCGTCTCCTGCAGGATGCGGGTCACGTTGCGTGCTTCGATCAGCGCGCTCATGTGGCGCCCCGGATGATGTCGACCGGATTGAGGCGCGCCGCGCGCCGTGCCGGCAGGTAACCGGCGACGGCGGACGAGCCCAGCGCGAAGCCGGCCGCGATCCCGTAGTGCAGCAGACTCCAGGCCATCGGCAGACGCGTCATCTCCTGGCCGGTCGCGGCGAGCTCGAAACGGACGAGCGACAGCGCATAGACCAGTGACAGCCCCAGGAGCCAGCCGAGCGCCGAACCCGCGGCGCCGATCGCCAGACCTTCCAGCAGGAACATCCGGGTCACGTCCTTCTCGGCAAAACCCAGTGACTTCATGATGGCGATGTCGCGCACCTTTTCATGGGTGATCGTCGAGATGATGTTGAAGATGCCGAAACCTGCCACCAGCATGATTGCGGCCACCACGGTGTACATGATGACGTTGCGCACCACGAGCGCCTCGAGGATCGACTCGTTCGCCTCCTGCCAGGCCAGGGCCTTGTAGCCGAGTTCCGCCTCCGCGCGCCGGGCGACGCCGGGCGCGGCATCGGGATCGTCGAGCTTGATGCGGATTTCGTTGATCGCATTGGGCCGCACGCTGAGGATCTGCGCATTCTTCAGCAGCACATAGGCCTCGCCCTCGTCCCGTGCCGTGGTGCCGGTGTGGAACAGGCCGGCGATGCGAAAGGCTTTCGTGATCCCCTCGGACGATACCGCGCTGATCGTGTCACCCATGCCGGCGCCGAGCCGGTCCGCCATCGTGTCGCCGATGACCACATTGTTGCCGCCCGCCGACAGCACCTCGAAGCTGCCGGATACGAAATCGCCGACGATGGGCGACACCGCCCGTTCGGCGGATGGCTCCACCCCGATCACCGAAGCCCCGACTTCGCGCCCCGCATAGCGGATGACACCCTGCGTGCGCAGCGACGGCGCCAGGCGTCCCGGGATCCATGCCTCGAGCCAGGCCGTCGCCTCGGTGGGATTGATGATCCCCCGGCGATCCTCGCGTGGCCGCAAGCCGAAGATCTCGGATGCCGCGAAGACATCCTCGGCCGGCTGGCGCTCCGCCGCACGGTGTTCGTCGGTCACCTCGACATGCGGCATCGTGTTGACCAGCTGCTCGACGAAATCGTCCTGCCCGCCCTGCATCAGCGCCGCCATGGCGATCGAGAAGCCGACCCCGACGGCGACGCCGAGGACGGCGACGAGCGTCTGACGCCCGCGCCCGGCGATATGGGTGACGGCGATGTCGAGGATCAGCCGCATGTCAGCGTTCCTCGACCTGCCGGACGCGAACCCGATCGCCGTCGACGAGGTCGGTCGGATAGGGCGAGATCACCCGCGCGGACTCACCAAGGCCATCAAGAACCTCCACCCCCGTCGCGCCGCGGATACCGCCCGTGATGGTCCGCTCCCGCGCCCGGTCCCCGTCGACCTCGAAGAGCGTATTGCCCTTCAGGACGCCCGGCGGGACCAGCAGCGCGTCCCCGACGACCCGGATGATGATGTTGACGTCGGTGGACATGCCGATCAGCAAGGGTGTCTCCGCGGGCAGGCGGAGGCGCACGCGATAGGTCTTCGTGACGGGATCGCCCTTCGGCGTGATCGAATCGACGGTGGCGTCGAGGGGCCGGTCGGGAAAGGCATCCGACTTGATCAGGGCTTTCTGACCGACCTCGACCCTTGGAATGTCCTCTTCGTTGACATCGGCGATGACGATCAGCGGCGAGCGGTCTCCAACCCACAGAAGGACCGTTCCCGGGTCCGCCACCTCGCCGACCTCGCCGTCCTGGCGAAGAACGACGCCGTTGATCGGCGCCCTCAGCACATAGCCTTCGAGCCTGGCAATCTGCCCGGCCACCAGGGCTTCCAGTTGAATGACCTCGCTTTGCGCCCGGTCGACCGCTTGCCGGGACGCGGTGTTCCGCTCGGCGAGGACATTGGAGCGGCGCAACTCCTCTTGCGCCAGCGAGAGACGCGCCTGCAGTTCGGCAAGCGTCGCACGCGCCTGGCTGTCGTCGAGCCGTGCCAGCACGTCGCCCTTCTTGACGCGCTCTGCCTCGCAATCGCATTGCTCGACGATTCGCTCGCGAATGAGGGGCGCGACCTTGGCCCAGGTCAGCGGCTCGACCGTGCCGCTCGCATAGACGATTTCCGCCGCGTCGCCGCGAAACGGCGTCGCCACGTCGACGGGCGTCGGACGCCTCAGATAGAGCCAGCCGGCCGCACCGGCGGCAGCAAGGATGGCAACGGCATAGAGCAGACGCTTGGTTCTCACCTTTGACCTCCGTCTCGTCGTTGCCGACGTCATAGACCAGTTCGTGGCGAGATCATACCGTCGCGGCCGAGCGGGACTTTGATCGGGATCAGGGAGACCGGCACCGTCGCACGCGGGCACCGGCGGCCGACACCGCCCACGAGGCCGGGGCGGTGTCGGTTCGTCTAAAGCCTCGTCGCCGTCAGCCGCTCCTCGTCGAGCACCACGCCGAGACCGGGGGCGTCGCCGAGCTCCAGCCAGCCCTTGTTGTGCCTCAGCGGCGTCGCCATCGGATAGTCGCGCCGCGCCTCGCTCCACTCCGGATTGTCATAGGGGTACTCCAGGAAGGGTGCGTCGCCGGCGCCTGCCGTCAGGTGGGCATTGGCCAGGACACCGATGCCATTGGTCCATGAATGCGGCGTGAAGGTCACGCCGGCCTCGCGCGCCTGGTAGACGAGGCGGCGGCAGCCGGTGATTCCGCCGACCAGCGCCACGTCCGGCTGGATCACGTCGAAGGCGCGCTCTTCGATGATGTCGCGGAACTCGGAGAGCTCGCGCGTCATCTCGCCGCCGGCGATCCGGACGGATGTCGCTTCCTTCAGCGCCTTCATGCCCTCGCGGTCGGAGCGGAACAGCGGTTCCTCCATCCAGTAGACGCCGAGCCGCTCCAGCTCTCTGGCAACCGTCAAGGCGTCCTTGAAGGTCCAGGGCAGCGTCGTGTCCCAGGGCATTCGCCAGCCCTGGTTGCAGTCGACCATGAGGTCCAGCCGGTCGCCGACACGCGCGCGGATCGCCTCCAGCGCCTTCACGTCGTCGCGCCAGCCGCCGCGGCCGCCGGCGCTCGACGAGAAGCGCACCTTCATCGCCGGGAAGCCTTCTGCGAGATAGCGCTCCGCCTGGTCCGCCATGGCTGCGGGGTCGCGCAGCACGCCGGAAGACGCATAGAGCCGGACGCGGTCGGAGCGCCCGCCGAGCATGCGCCAGACCGGCTCGCCGGTGACCTTGCCGGCGAGATCCCACAGCGCCAGGTCGAGCGGCCAGCAGCGGCCGTAGTGGAAATTGATGTGCGAGAGAACCTCGTAATGCCGCTCCAGATGACGCGGATCATGGCCGACGAACAGGTCCTCGTGCCCCTCGAACCCCTTCATCAGGTCGCCCGATCCAATGCCCACGCGGCCTCCGTCGTCGGTCACGCGGACGATGGTCGCTTCGAACTGCTTGCGTGGACGGCCGTCCCAGCTCGCCTTGAACGGCGGATCCAGCGGCAGGCGGTGGTGGGTGATCTCGATGGAAACGATCTTGGACACGGGCTACGCTCCTCCTCAGCCGAACTGCTGCCAGATGGTCTTGTAGTCGCAATATTTGTCGATCGCATGCACCGACCGGTCGCGCCCGAAACCGGACTGCTTGAAGCCGCCGAACGGCGTCGCGAAGGTCGCCATGTCATAGGTGTTGATCCAGACCGTGCCGGCATGGATCGCTTCCGAGAAGCGGTGCGCCCGGTCCATGTCCTTCGTGAAAACTGCGCCGGCGAGACCGTAGACCGTGTCATTGACGATCGTCAGCGCTTCCTCCTCGGTGTCGAACGGAATGGCGGCAAGCACGGGACCGAAGATTTCCTGCCGCGCCAGGCTCATGTCGTTGGTCATGTCGATGAAGACACCCGGCGAAATATAGCAGCCGCCCGTTTCCGCCAGCACGCGCTCCGCCCCGAAGGCCCGTCGCGCGCCCTCCTGCTCGCCCGCCGCAATCATCGAGAGTACTTTTTCCATATGCGTCTCTTCGATGAGCGCCCCGATCTGCGCCGACGGGTCGAGCGGATGCGCGAGCACGATGTCGTTCTTGGCCACCGCCTCGATCTTGCTGACGAGCGCCTCCTGCACGGAGCGCTGCACGATCAGCCGCGTCGACGCGTGGCAGGTTTCACCGGAATTGTAGAAGCAGCCCCAGGCGGCGGCGGAAGCAGCGGCGTCGAGATCGGCATCCTCGAAGACGACGAGCGGCGACTTGCCGCCGAGTTCCAGCGCCACGCGCTTGACGTTCGACTGCGCCGCATAGCCCATGATCAGCTTGCCGACCTCGGTCGAGCCCGTGAAGGCGATCATGTCGACGTCCATGTGAAGCGCCAGCGGCTTGCCGGTCTCCTCGCCGTAGCCGGTGACGACGTTGAAGACGCCGGCCGGAAGGCCGGCTTCGACGGCCAGTTCCGCAAGCCGGATCGCCGTCAGCGAGGACTGTTCCGCCGGCTTGAGCACAACCGAATTTCCGGCGGCGATCGCCGGGCCGAGCTTCCAGGCGTCGATGATCATCGGATAATTCCACGGGGTGATCGCCCCGACGACGCCGAGCGGCACCTTGCGGACGAGCGCGCGGGCCTTCGGACCCGTCGGCGCGATCTCGTCATACATCTTGTCGACCATCTCG
Source organism: Rhizobium alarense (assembly GCF_021555155.1). GTDB lineage: Bacteria > Pseudomonadota > Alphaproteobacteria > Rhizobiales > Rhizobiaceae > Rhizobium_D > Rhizobium_D alarense. The sequence goes on along the minus strand of NZ_JAKGBU010000011.1, from coordinate 15,038 downwards.
CCGTAATACTGGATGCCGTCGGCGCAGAGCCGGACGTCGACATTCAGCGACGCCGTCACCGGCTTGCCGACATCGATCGTCTCCAGCATGGCGAGCTCCTCGCCGTGAGCACGGATGAGACCCGCCCATTCGAGCATGATCTTCTTCTTGTCGCCCGGCTCCTTGTGGCGCCAGACGCCGCTCGCGAAGGCCGCGCGTGCTGCGGCCACTGCGGCATCGACATCCGCCGCATCGCCGCGCGCCAGAACCGGCCCCGCAGCACCGTCCATCGGCCGCGGCCGCGTGATGGTCAGGCCGGACCGGGACGGCCGGTGCGCGCCGTCGATGAAGTGGCGCCCCTCGAGACGAAGCGAGGCGAGCAGCGCTTCCCAATAGGTCCGTGTATATTGCGTGCCCATGCGGTGTCCTCCGGTTCAAAGCGTCTTCGGCAGCGCCATCATCGCGGCGGCGACGCGGTCGATGTCTGCGTCCGACAGGTCGCGGATGGTGGATCGGCGCATCGGCTGGTTTTCCGGAGCCCGCATCTCGCGGGCAAGGTCGTCTGCCGCAAAGGCCGCAAAGGCGGCAGGCAACGCCCGCACGAGCCCGGCACGATCCATCAGTCCGGAGACGAAGGCCGGGAGGTCGCGCGCCGAGGCGAGCCCGCAGGCTCCGGCCGCGTCATTCAGGTCCACGGTGTCCGCCTCGACCAGCCAGGCCAGCGTCACCTCGAAGGCAAGGGCGGTCGCAAGGCCGTGGTGCACGGGGGCAAGACCCGCCAGCGCATGGCTGATGGTGTGCGCGATCGCCGTTCCGCAATTGTCGATGGCGACGCCGGCGTAACAGGAGCCGAGCAACATGCGTCCGCGGGCAGCCAGATCCTCCGGGCTCTGCACGGCCGGTTCGAGCGCCCTCGCGATCAACCGCAACGCCTCGTGTGCGAAGAGCTTTGCGCCGGTATGCGCATTCCTGTTGGTGGCCGCCTCGAAGGCGTGCACGAAGGCATCGAGGCCGCACCAGGCGGTAAGATTCGCCGGCAGGCTCGTCGTCAGGGCTGGATCGAGCAGCACGAGATCCGCCTTGGTCTCGACGCCCCAGATCCAGAGCTTCCTGCCCTCCGGTCCGGCGAAGATGTTCGTCGCGGAGGTCTCGGACCCGGTGCCCGCCGTGGTCGGCACCATAATCTTGGCAAGCGGGTTCTTCGGCAACGGGTTGGCGGCGAGCGCATAGTGCATCGGGTCCTCGCCGGAGGCGGCACAACAGGCCGTGATCTTGGCAATGTCGAGCGCCGAACCGCCACCGATTCCCACAACGAGATCGGCGCCCTCGGCCGCTGCAACCGCCGCGCGCAGGTGCTGCAGCTTCGGCTCGCCGGAAAAGCCGGAAAAGACCGCGGTTGCAACGCCCGCATCGACGAGCTGCTTCTTCACGCGATCGGCAAGGCCGCTTTGAGCGAGGAACGCATCGGCGACGACGAGAGCGGCCGCGGCGCCCATGCTGCGCGCCGCCTCGCCGATCTGGCGATGGACATCCGCGCCGAACCGAATTTCGGGAATTGCCTGCGTGGTGAAATGCAAGGGAGCGCTCCGGGGAAGACGACCGACGCTTTACCCTGCATCACAATCTGATATTTTCAAATCCATCCGATTTTCGGCTATTTTGATTATTTGAACTTATAAAGGCAGGAAATGCTGGACCGGATCCCCCTGGAGTGCTTTCGCGTCTTCGATGCGGCCTGCCGCCACATGAACTTCTCCCGTGCCGGGCGGGAATTGCAGATCACCCAGGCAGCCGTCAGCCATCGCATCCGGGGGCTGGAAGACCATCTCGGCGCCCGGCTTTTCGAGAGGGCGGGCAAGAATCTGCGACTCACCCCGCAGGGTGAACGGCTGTTCCAGCGCGTCCGCTCCTCACTCGACTACCTGGAGGAAAGCCTCGAACCCTTCCATACCGGCGGCGAACAGCCGATCACCATCGCGGCGAGCGGCTCCGTCTCCCATCTCTGGCTCGGACCGCGGCTGCGGACCTTCATCGACGCCAATCCCGGCGCCGCCATCCGTCTGATCACCTCCGACAGCCCGGTCGATCTCGCGTCCGAGAACAACGACCTCGTCATCCTCTACACGACGGGCGAGCATCCGCGCTGGCATCTCAGCCCGCTGATGATGGAAGAGCTCGCCCCCGTCGCGGCGCCCGGTTATGTCGCAGCCGCCGGCATCGATCCGCAGACGGTCGATCTTGCGCTGCTGCGAAGCCTGGACCTCATCGACTACGACCGCTTCAATGCCAACTGGATTTCGTTCCGCCAGTGGTTTTCCAGAGTTGCGCCGAACGATCCGCCGTCGCGCGTCAGGCCGCGTTTCACGTTCTCGAACTATGGAATGGCGATCGACGCGGCCCTGCGGGGCGACGGTGTCGCGCTCGGCAGCCTCGGGCTGCTGGAGCGCCATCTCGCCGCCGGATCGCTCCTGCGCCTCGGCGGGGCGAGCCTAGCGACCGGTTACGGTTACTATCTCGGTCTGCCGCGTTTCCGGACCGCCTCCGCCACCGCAACCCGGCTTCACCTGAGCCTGCTTGCCGCTCAGGGCGCGGCCGCATCCCCAGAGGATGATGGCCCTTCCCCGGACGCGCCGGTTCAATGAACGCAGCATGTCCCGGAACATTGTCAGTCGGCGGCCACAGGCCGGTCGCGCCGACCGACATTTCCTGAGTTGTTGGGGAATGTTTTCCTTTGCATTTCACTCGAAACTTGCAAAACTGCCGCGCAATGGGGACAATCGGCATCCTGCCGCACGGGACAGCTTCCGAAGAGGGGCCGCGGCAGCTCCGGTACAGCTACGATCGCAACCGATGACTCTGCTTTCATTCAGTCTTTCACTTTATGCCTTTGTGATGCTTCTCTTCCTCCACCGAACACTTGAGGAGGGCGGCGGACCGACAGGAGCCTGGGACGCCGGTCGGCTGAAGGGTCTGGCGCTCAGCCTGACCTGGCCACTGGCGCTTGCAGCCGTCCTGCTCGTGGCTTATCAGGAACGCCGGAGCAATTGACAATGCCGGTCGGCGCGTGGAGTTTCCGGCGCTTCCAGCGGCCACGCCCGGCACCAGGATCTTCGACGGGACATGACGGACGGCACCAGCGCAAGATCCGGCAAAGGCTTCTTCATCGCGCTTTCGGCCTGTCTTGTCCTGGCCATCCTGGCGACCTTTCTGCTCGCAAACGATTACCGCAATCTCAATCATCTTCTGGTGCGCACCGGCTTCGATCCGATTTCCACGTCCGGCGACGATCGGGAACTGCGGCCGTATGAACTGCGCGGCAATCGCATCCCGCGACCGAAGGTCGCGATCCCCGATCGGCTGATCTCGCGCATCGTGCCGATGGAAACGAAATTCAAGCGCGCGATCCGTCGCGATCCGAAGGATCTTTGCGAAGCCTTGCGGCGCACCGGCTTTGCCAGCTCGGGCTGGCGCGAGGGCGGCTTTGCGGCAGGCAGCTGGGAATGCTCTTCCTATCGCGAGTTTCCCACCGACCGGGAAGGAACGCGGGCGCCCACGTCGGCCTATCTGGCGATCCGCGGCAACCAGGAGACGCGGATCACGTCGTTCCGCATCAAGCTCAATGTCGAAAACCGCAATACGTTGCCGGACATGACGGGCGCCGTGCTTGCCGCCATCCGCACCTTTCTGGACGAGGTGCGCTGGGAGGAGGCACCGGACATCCTGGCGAATATCGAGTCCCTGACTGAGTTCGACATCATCCGCTTCGGCAACCGGATCCAGCTCAAGAGGGAATTCAGCGAGACGCCGCGCTACAATTTCCTGATCACGCCCGATCGGACGCGCCCGAAGAACACCTATATCCCGGACTATTTCAACCGGAGCCTCTGGCTGCCGCTTCCCGAAGAGCTTCGCGGTCCCTTCTGAGCCCGGATGCCACCTATGCCTGCGGCACTTCGGACTCCCGGCCGAACTCGTCCTCCAGGCGGATGATGTCGTCCTCTCCGAGATAGGATCCCGTCTGCACCTCGATGAGCTCCAGCGTGATCTTGCCGGGATTGGCGAGGCGATGAATCTCGCCCTGCGGAATGTAAACGGATTCGTTCTCCCGCACCGGCATCGTGCGCTCGCCGATCGTCACCTCCGCCGTGCCGCGGACCACCACCCAATGCTCCGAACGATGGTGATGGCGCTGCAGCGACAGCCGCTTGCCCGGCGTGACGAACAGGCGCTTCACTTGGAAGCGTTCGCCCTCCAGCATGGATGTGAAGCCACCCCAGGGACGATAGGACGTCCTGTGGGTCTCGGTGAGATGCACCGTCGACTTCTCGGCGGCGAGTTGCTTCACCAGTCTGCCGACATCCTGGCTGTCCTCGATCCGTCCGACATAGACGGCGTCCTCGCTGGCGATGACGGCCAGGTCGGCGAGGCCCTGGACCGCGACATGGATGTGCTTCGACAACACGAGCGAGTTTTCCGTACCGATAAGCGTCACCTTGCCGTCGGTGACATTGCCCTTGTCGTCCCGGTCCCCCTGTTTCCAGACCGAGTCCCAGCTTCCAAGGTCGGACCAGGCGAAGGGCGACGGAACCACCGCAGCGATCGGCGTCTTTTCAAAAATCGCGTAATCGATCGAAATGTTCGGCGCGGCGGCAAAACTCTCCGCGTCAAGGCGCTCGAAATCCAGGTCGCCCTTCAGGTTGTCGATCGCGGCGACCGCCGATTCCAGCACCTCCGGCGCATACTGGCGCAACTCCCGCAGGAAAACGGCGACCGGCAACATGAAGAGACCGGAATTCCAGAGATAGTTGCCGGCGGCCAGCAGTTCCTCGGCCCGCGCCTGATCCGGCTTCTCGACAAACCGCTTGACGGCATGCACGCCGTCGCCAAGCGCCTCGCCGAGTTCGATATAACCGTATCCCGTCGCGGGTTCCGTCGGGGTGATGCCGAAGGTGACGAGCCGTCCGGCAGCCGCGGCGCGGCGCGCCTTCTCGACGCAGTCGAAATAGACCCGGTCGGCCTTGATCTCGTGGTCGGAGGCGAGCACCTGCATGATGGCGCCCTCGCCGAAACGCCGGGCGACGAGCGTCGCTGCCGCAGCCAGAGCCGGGGCGGTGTTGCGTGCGACGGGCTCGAGCAGGATCGAAGAGAGCGCAACGCCCGCGGTACGCGCCTGCTCCGCCACCATGAAGCGGAAATCCGCGTTCGTCACGACGATCGGCGGTTCGTAGAGTTCTGTGGCCGACACGCGCTGCAGGGTTTTCTGGAAAAGCGTCGCCTCGCCGAGGAACTCCAGGAACTGCTTGGGCGCTGCCGCGCGGGACAGGGGCCAGAGCCGCGTGCCTTTGCCGCCCGCCATGATGACCGGTACTATGCGCTCGCCCACGAAATCCATCCCGTTTCAGATAGAGCCTGTGCCGGAATCGTCCAGTCTCGTCCGGCCCGGCGGATAGAAGCAGCAATTGCGCGTGAGGAAAAGCACAAACCGATCGCTGCGCGACGCTTCAGCAAAGGTGCTTAACAGCAACAGAAACCGCGCCGGAGCGGGGTTCTGAAAAGTCTTGCCCTTGGGAAAACCGGTCAGGCCGGCAGGATCGCGCCGTGCAGCGTGGTGAGCTGCGCCATATAGGTTTCGAGCGTAAATCTGTGATCGTCCGACGTTGCGCCGGCAAGCTCCGCCTTCGCGGCATCGATCCGCTTGCTGATTAGCGCGGCGTCGAAGGCATCGACGTGGACGGCGGACTCGGCAAGCAGCGTGCATCCCTTCGGCAGAATATCCGCGAAACCGCCGAACACGACAAAACTGTCGGTCTTGCCGTCGGCGAACCTGACCTTCACCACGCCCGGCTTGATCGTCGTCATCGTCGGCGCGTGGTTGGCCATGACGGTCATCTCGCCTTCCGTTGCCGGAAGCACCACCTCGGTCACGCTGCCGGAAACCAGCAGACGCTCCGGAGACACGAGTTCAAAGTTGAAACTGTCGGCCATGACCAATCACTTCTTCTGTTTTCGTCGGGTCAGGAGAGGGCACCCTCGAAAGGACGCCCGTTCCTCCGATCAAGCGGCTTCGGCAGCGAGCTTCTTCGCCTTCTCGACGGCTTCGTCGATGGAACCGACCATATAGAAGGCGGCTTCCGGCAGATGGTCGTATTCGCCGTTGACGAGGCCCTTGAAGCCCTTGATCGTGTCTTCAAGTGCCACGAGCTTGCCCGGCGAACCGGTGAAGACTTCGGCAACGAAGAACGGCTGGGACAGGAAGCGCTCGATCTTGCGGGCACGGGCAACGGCCAGCTTGTCGTCTTCGGAGAGCTCGTCCATGCCGAGGATGGCGATGATGTCCTGGAGAGCCTTGTAGCGCTGCAGGGTCGTCTGCACCTTGCGGGCGACCTCGTAGTGCTCCTCGCCGACAACCATCGGGTCGAGCATGCGCGAGGTGGAGTCGAGCGGGTCGACGGCCGGATAGATGCCCTTTTCGGCGATCGAGCGCGACAGAACGGTCGTCGCGTCGAGGTGGGCGAACGAGGTTGCCGGCGCCGGGTCGGTCAAGTCGTCGGCCGGAACGTAGATCGCCTGAACCGAGGTGATCGAGCCCTTGGTCGTCGTCGTGATGCGCTCCTGCATCTGGCCCATGTCGGTGGCGAGCGTCGGCTGGTAGCCCACGGCCGACGGGATGCGGCCGAGCAGAGCCGACACTTCGGAGCCCGCCTGCGTGAAGCGGAAGATGTTGTCGACGAAGAACAGAACGTCCTGGCCCTTGTCGCGGAAGTCCTCGGCGATCGTCAGACCGGTGAGCGCGACGCGGGCGCGGGCGCCCGGCGGTTCGTTCATCTGGCCATAGACGAGGGCCGCCTTGGAGCCTTCGCCGCCGCCGTGCTTGTTCACGCCGGATTCGATCATTTCATGGTAGAGGTCGTTGCCTTCGCGGGTGCGTTCACCGACGCCCGCGAACACCGAGTAACCGCCGTGCGCCTTGGCGACGTTGTTGATCAGTTCCATGATGAGAACGGTCTTGCCGACGCCGGCGCCGCCGAACAGGCCGATCTTGCCGCCCTTTGCGTAAGGCGCGAGCAGGTCGACGACCTTGATGCCGGTGACGAGGATCTGCGCTTCCGTCGACTGCTCGACATAGGCCGGCGCCTCCTGGTGGATGGCGCGCATGCCGGAGGTAACCAGCGGACCGGCTTCGTCGACGGGCTCGCCGATGACGTTCATGATGCGGCCGAGCGTCTCGTCGCCGACCGGAACGGTGATCGGAGCGCCGGTGTCGACAACCTGCTGGCCGCGAACCAGACCTTCGGTCGAGTCCATCGCGATGGTGCGCACTTCGTTTTCGCCGAGATGCTGCGCCACTTCCAGGACGAGCCGGTTGCCGAGGTTCTCGGTTTCGAGCGCATTGAGGATCAGCGGCAGGCTGCCTTCGTCGAAGGCCACGTCCACGACGGCGCCGATGACCTGGGTCACGCGGCCGATGGCGCCCTTCGCCGTCACGGCCGGCTTTGCTGTCGTCGCGGCCTTGGCTGCAGCTGCCGGTGCCTTGGCCGCCGTCTTGCTTGCGGCCGCCTTGGTGGTCGTTGCGGCCTTCGCCGGAGCAGCAGCGGCCTTGGCCGGCGCTGCCTTCTTGGTCGTGGTGGCCGCCTTGGTCGCTGCGGCGGTGTCCTTCGGGGTAGCTGCCTTAGCCATGATTCTTACCCTCTTTGTCCTGGTCCTTAGAGCGCTTCGGCGCCCGAGATGATTTCGATGAGTTCCTTGGTGATCTGAGCCTGGCGCTGGCGGTTGTAGCTCAGCGTCAGCTTGTTGATCATGTCACCGGCATTGCGCGTCGCGTTGTCCATGGCGCTCATCTTGGCGCCCATCTCGCCGGCGACGTTCTCGAGCAGCGCCCGGAAGATCTGCACGGAGATGTTGCGCGGAATAAGGTCGCTGAGGATCGCCGCGGCGTCGGGCTCGTAGTCGTAGATCGCGCTCGCACCGGTCTGCCCGACGGCCTCCGGAGCGGCGGCCGGGACGAGCTGCAATGCGGTCGGGATCTGCGAAATGACCGACTTGAACTCGGAATAGAAGATGGTGCAGACGTCGAATTCGCCATGCTCGAAGAGCGAGATCACCTTGCGGCCGATCTGGTCGGCGTTCTCGAAGCCGATGCGCTTGACGTCGCGCAGGTCGACACGATCGATGATCAGCGATGCGAATTCGCGGCGAAGGATATCGAAGCCCTTCTTGCCGACGCAGATGATCTTGACCGTCTTGCCGCTCGCCAGAAGCTTGCGGGTGTGGTCGCGGGCGAGCCGCGCGATCTGCGAGTTGAAACCGCCGCAAAGGCCGCGCTCGGCCGTGCAGACGACGAGCAGGTGCACGTCGTCCTTGCCGGTGCCCGTCATCAGCCGCGGTGCCGAGTCGTCCTGGCCCACCGCCTGCGCGATGTTGGCGAGAACCGCGCTCATGCGCTGCGAATAGGGCCGGGCGGCCTCGGCCGCCTCCTGCGCACGCCGAAGCTTCGCCGCGGCGACCATTTTCATCGCCTTGGTGATCTTCTGCGTCGCCTTGACGGAGGCGATCCGGTTTTTCAGATCCTTAAGTGAAGGCATCCGTTTTCCGTCCTAGAATGGAACCCTGTCAGGAGAAGGACTTGGCGAAGGCATCGAGAGCAGCCTTGAGCTTGCCCTTGGTGTCGTCGCTGATGGCCTTTTCCGTGCGGATCGTGTCGAGGATGCCCTTGCCCTCGGAACGCATGTAGCCGAGCAGACCCTGTTCGAACTTGCCGACCTGGTTGACGGCGATCTTGTCGAGATAGCCGTTGACGCCGGCGAAGATCACCGCGACCTGCTCTTCCGTCTTCAGCGGCGAGAACTGCGGCTGCTTCAGGAGTTCGGTCAGGCGCGCGCCGCGGTTCAGGAGGCGCTGCGTCGCAGCATCGAGGTCCGAACCGAACTGCGCGAAGGCGGCCATTTCGCGATACTGAGCGAGTTCGCCCTTGATCGAGCCGGCAACCTGCTTCATCGCCTTGATCTGCGCCGCCGAGCCCACGCGCGATACCGACAGGCCGACGTTAACGGCCGGGCGGATACCCTGGTAGAACAGGTCCGTTTCAAGGAAGATCTGGCCGTCGGTGATCGAGATCACATTGGTCGGGATGAAGGCCGACACGTCGTTGCCCTGCGTTTCGATGACCGGCAGGGCGGTCAGCGAGCCGGCGCCCTGGTCGTCGTTGAGCTTTGCGGCACGCTCGAGCAGGCGGGAGTGCAGGTAGAACACGTCACCCGGATAGGCTTCGCGGCCCGGCGGGCGGCGCAGCAGCAGCGACATCTGGCGGTAGGAAACGGCCTGCTTTGACAGGTCGTCGTAGCCGATGAGGGCGTGCTTGCCGTTGTCGCGGAAATATTCGCCCATCGCGCAGCCGGCAAACGGTGCGAGATACTGCATCGGCGCCGGGTCGGATGCGGTTGCAGCAACGATGATCGAATACTGAAGCGCACCGCGCTCTTCGAGCACCTTGACGAACTGGGCGACGGTCGAACGCTTCTGGCCGATGGCGACGTAGACGCAGTAAAGCTTGTCGCCTTCCGGTCCGTTGTCGTGGATCGCCTTCTGGTTCAGGATCGTGTCCAGAATGATGGCGGTCTTGCCGGTCTGGCGGTCGCCGATGACGAGCTCGCGCTGGCCGCGGCCAACCGGGATGAGAGCGTCGATGGCCTTGAGGCCTGTCGACATCGGCTCATGCACCGACTTGCGCGGAATGATGCCCGGCGCCTTGACGTCGACGCGCGAACGCTGCTTGGCGTTGATCGGACCCTTGCCGTCGATCGGGTTGCCGAGCGCGTCGACGACGCGGCCGAGCAGTTCCGGGCCTACGGGAACGTCCACGATGGCGCCGGTCCGCTTGACGGTGTCGCCTTCCTTGATGTCGCGGTCGGAACCGAAGATAACGACGCCGACATTGTCGCTTTCGAGGTTCAGCGCCATGCCGCGGATGCCGCCGGGAAACTCGACCATTTCGCCGGCCTGGACATTGTCGAGGCCATAGACACGGGCGATGCCGTCACCCACGGAGAGCACCTGGCCGACTTCCGAGACTTCCGCCTCTTTGCCGAAGTTTTTGATCTGATCTTTGAGAATTGCGGAAATTTCCGCGGCGCGGATATCCATCAGCCGACCTCTTTCAGTGCAAGCTTAAGGGTAGAGAGTTTGGTGCGAAGGGAGGTGTCGATCTGGCGGGACCCGACCTTGACGATCAGACCACCGAGAATGGACGGGTCGACAGTGACGGAGACCGCCACGTCTTTGCCGGTGACGCCCTTGAGCGCCGCCTTCAATTCTGTTTCCTGCGCTGCGGTCAGCGCATGAGCCGAGGTGACCTCGGCCGTGACTTCTCCCCGATGGCGGGCGGCGATCACGCGATAGGCGCGGATCATGCCCGGCACGGCGAAGAGCCGGCGGTTCGACGCGACCACCTTGAGGAAGTTCGAGACCAGCATCGAGAAGCCGGCTTTTTCGGCGATGGCCGCGATGGCCTTCGCCTGGTCCTCGGCGGAGAAGACCGGGCTCGTCACGAGCCGCTTCAGATCCGCACTTTCGTCGATGAGAGTCTGGAAACCATCGAGTTCGGAACCGACGCCGTCGGCGGAGCCAGCTTCAAGCGCGAGTTCGAAAAGCGAGGACGCGTATCTTTCCGCAACACCGGAAACAAGCTGGGATGTGTCTGCCACGGGCACAAGCTTCTCTTATTTTCATCCAAAGCGCTTGCCTAGCGGAGAACCGTAAGCCTAACACTTTGAATTCGTTGCGATAATCTTCAGCTCCCACAGGCTTTTGACGCCCGCTTTTTCTGAATTTCGCGGTTCGTCTAGCATAGGAACTCTGGACTCGCAACACGCCTGGGTCAGGAATGCGCCTTATGTCTATCCGTCTGGGGCGGAATCTGGGCGAAATTGAATCCGCGTTCGCGAAAGGCTTCAAATTCGCCCGTTCAGCCGCCCAGAAATCCGAACACGTGGAGCAGTGGCATGACGGCAAGGACAAGCTGCACGACAAGGAAGACGACGCTCCTTGCGGAGAACGAACCGTCCGACATCAGGGACAGAATCCGGCCAAAGCAGGCAAGCGAAAAACCGGCGCCGAGGGCGAGATAGATCCAGTCCTGCGCGAGCAGCAGCGCGGCGATGGCGAGCCCCGCATAGAAGCCGCCGGTTGAGCGCGCGCCGGCGAGACCGTCCGCCCGGCCCTCGCGCAGGTCGAGCCCGTTGAGCCGCAGCGACGTCCGCGGTGCGAAGAGGCCGATCAGACCGAAGACGGCGGTCGCAGCCGCCGCTGCGAAGGCCGACAGTTCGCCGGTTTCGGTCGGCCAGTAGAATTCGAACATGCGAGCTCCTTTCGCGTGCCGCACCGTTATGCCACGGGACCGGCAGAGCCGGAATCCCGGGTCGCCGCATTTGAACAGCTGTTTGCCGGCCGGTCAGAGGAAGCTCTGCGGATCGATGTCCACCTGCACATGGATCGAGCCGCGCTCCTTCGGTCCGTTGGCCAGCATGGCCTTGAGATAGCCCTGCATGTCGCTGCCGCGGCGGCCGTGGACGAGCAGCCGGAAACGGTGCCGGCCGCGGACCAGCGCGAGCGGCGCCTCGGCCGGACCGAGGATCGCGATGCCGTCGGCACGCGGAGCCGCCTGCCTGAGGCCGCGTGCATGGCCTTCCGCATCCGCCCGGCTCTCGGCCGAAACGATCACCGACGCAAGGCGCCCGAAGGGCGGCAGGACCGCCCGCTCGCGCTCGCCGATCTCGCGCTCGTAGAAATCGCGCGCCTCGCCCGAAACGATCGCCTGCATCACGGGGTGCTGCGGCTGATAGGTCTGGATGAGCCCGTGGCTCTTCAGGCCGGACCGGCCGGCACGTCCCGTCACCTGCGACAAAAGCTGGAAGGTGCGTTCCGCCGCGCGCGGATCGCCGTTCGACAGCCCGAGATCGGCGTCGACGATGCCGACCAGCGACATCAGCGGAAAGTTGTGCCCCTTGGCGACGAGCTGCGTTCCGATGACGATGTCGGCCTCGCCCTTGGCGATGGCCTCCAGCTCCAGCCGAAGCCGCTTGACACCCATCAGGTCGGAGGAAAGCACGATGGTGCGTGCCTCCGGGAAATGCCGCTCGACCTCTTCCGCGATGCGCTCGACGCCGGGGCCGCAGGCGGCGAGATGGTCGAGCGTGCCGCATTCCGGGCAGGCGTCCGGCGTGCGCTCCGCATGGCCGCAGTGGTGGCACTGGATCTGCCCGCGGAAACGGTGCTCGACGAGCCAGCTCGAGCAATTGGGGCACTGGAACCGGTGGCCGCAGACACGGCAGAGGGTGAGTGGCGCATAGCCGCGCCGGTTGAGGAAGAGCAGTGCCTGCTCCCTCTTCTCCACCGTCTTGCCGATGGCGCGCAGGAGGACCGGCGACAGGAACCCGCCGCGCTGCGGCGGATGGCGGCGCATGTCGACGAGATGCAGATCCGGCAGCGCCGCGTCGCCGAAGCGCGTCGGCAGGTGCAGCATGCGGTAGCGGCCGGAATCGCCGTTGACCCGGCTTTCGACCGACGGTGTCGCGGAGACGAGCACGGCCGGAAAATCGCCGATGCGGGCCCTGACCACCGCCATGTCGCGCGCGTTGTAGAAGACACGGTCCTCCTGCTTGTAGGCGGGGTCGTGCTCCTCGTCGACGATGATGAGGCCCAGGTTCTCGAAGGGCAGGAACAGCGCGGAGCGCGCACCTGCCACGACCCGCACGTCGCCCGTCGCCGCCTGGCGCCAGACCTTTTCACGGATGCGCGGCGCCAGGTCCGAATGCCATTCGGCCGGCCTGGCGCCGAAGCGATCCTGGAAGCGCTCAAGAAAGCTCGCCGTCAGCGCAATCTCGGGCAGCAGGATCAGCACCTGCCGGCCCGCGCGCAGCGTCTCGGCGATCGCCTCGAAATAGACCTCCGTCTTGCCTGATCCGGTGATGCCGTCGATCAGCGTCACGCCGAAGCCGCCCGATCTCACCGCCTCCACCAGGTCGGCGGCGGCCTCCGTCTGCGGGCCTTCGAGCCGCGGCGCCGCGTGATCCGGATCGGGGGCGGCGACCACCGGCGGCGGCGGCAGGAAGACCGTCTCGAAACTGCCCTGCCGCGTCAGCCCGTCGATGACCCCAGACGAGGTGCCCGCCGCATGGGCGAGGCCGGAGCGCGTCCAGGCGAAACCGTCCGATGCGAGCGCCAGCACGCGCTCGCGCGCCGGTGTCAGCCGCTCCGGCCTGACGCCGGTGAACCGCAGCCCCTCGACCATCGGCTCGGGATCGAAGGCGGCCGGCGCCCGCAGCGCCATCCGCGCCACCAGGCCCGGCGGCGTCAGCGTATAGGTGGACACCCAGTCGAGAAAGGCGCGCATCTCCCTGGAAAGCGGCGGGCAGTCGAAGACCTTCTCGATCGGCCGCAGCTTCCTCGGATCGACCTTGTCCTCGCCGTCGCCGTCCCAGACGACGCCGGCCACCATGCGCGGCCCGAGCGGCACCTGCACGATGGAGCCCGGTTCCACGGCCACGCCGTCCGGCACGGCATAGGAATAAGCCCTCGGCGCCGGCATGGGGATCATGACGGGCACGGTGCGCGGGCCCGACGGCACGCCGAAGAGATCGATCGAATCGGACGTCATGGCGACCGATCCTGCCCCGCGCGCCCGGCAAAGGAAACCGGCAGGCAGACGACGGCAGCCGTCATGCGTCCTCCTCGTCGATTTCTCCGGTGAGCCGCATGCCGTCGATCCAGGTCGCGCCGTCCCGCCGGATGACCCGGCGCGCCCTGATGCCCGCACGGCGCGACACTTCGTCGGCCAGGAGCTCGGAATGCGTCACAAGCCAGATCTGGCTTGCGGCGCTCGCCTGCACGATCATGTCGGCGAGCGGACCGAGCATGGACGGATGCAGGCTCGCCTCGGGCTCGTTGAGCGCGATGAAGGGCGGCGTGCGATAGGAAAGCAGCGCGGCGGCAAGCCCGAGAAACCGAATCTGTCCGTCCGACAGTTCGCGCGCCTGAAACAGGCGGCCCGGAAATTCCGGAAAGGCCAGCCCGAATGTCGCATGGGCCTCGGGATCGCCGACGACGAGCGATGCGCCGCGAAAGGCATCCGACACGGCGCGGTCGATATCCACGGTATCCTCGCGGATGCAGGCAAGGGTGGCGAGGACCGCGGCGAGATTGGCACCGTCCTCGTCCAGCATCGGCGCCGTCACGGCAAGCGCCGGCGCCCGCAGCGGCGAATCGCGGTCGGTGCGGAAGCCGTGAAAAAAGCGCCACTGCGTCACGGCGCGGCGGAAGGTGCCAACCTCGGGGAAATGCCCGGCATCGCCAAGCAGCGCCAGCGCCGTTTCGGAGGGCAGCGCCTGCTCGGGATGTGTCTCCATCCGGCCGTTTTCGCCGCGCACCGAGATCGACGGACCGGCCCGCTTCATCATGACGACGGGCCGCGAGCCGGGCGTGACTGTCAGCTCCTCCAGCTTCACCTGCGGCTCGAAGGTGAAGCCCGCCGCGGCCGGCGGTTTCAGCCCGGCTTCGATGCGGTAGCGGAAGGTCGCTGCCCGATCCTCGTCAAGGAGTTCGGTCTCGAGCCGGATGCGCACCGGATCGGTGGCGCGCCGCGGCCCGCTCCACAGCGCCGAGGCCATGCCGCCCTCCTCCGCGATCTCGCGCGCGAAGGTGCCGCGCGCTGCGGCCTGCAGCAGGTGAAGGGCGCGGTAGAGGTTGGATTTCCCGGCGCCGTTCTCGCCGACGAAAAGGTTGAGCGCGCCGAGATCCATGCGGATGGACCGCAGGGACCGGTAGTTTTCGGCGAACATGGAACGGACGATCATCGCCCTTCCCTAAGCCAAGATCGAACGGCTTTGAAGGGTGTTATGGCAACTGCTGGGCCGGCCGGCCGAAAACCGCATCGGCATCGCTCGCAAGCGAGACGACGCTGTGACGCTCCAGCGCGCGGGTCACGTCCGCCGGATCACCGTCGAGCGCCTCGGGCGGGATCAGATTGCCGATGGTGAACTCGAAGCGGTTGCTCTTCTTGTTCAGGA
>NZ_JAKGBU010000109.1 GCF_021555155.1 Rhizobium alarense | reverse complement strand
GCGCCGCGGCGAACGGACCGGAGAGCGAGAAGCGATCCTCCGGCGCGGCGGAAAAGACCAGCCGGTCGCCATGGTCGGCGAAGGTCACGAGACTGTCGAGCAGGTGGTAGCCGTCCGGCCGCCGGCCGGTGACGTGCAGGGCAAGGTTGACCTTCGCCCACGCCACCTCCGCGAGCGCGTCCTCGGCCTGATCGAAAACCTCCGCCACGGCTCGGTCGTCAGGACTTGCGGTCCGCGTCGACGCTGTCGGGCGAAACATTCTGCGCCGGCTTCTTCTCTTCCTTGGCCTCTGCCGAGGCCGGCGTCTGTGCTTCCAGCGCCGGAAGGCCGGCGGCGAGCTTGCCCTGGATCTTCGGAATCTCTTCCTTCTCCGGCTTCAGGCTCAGTGCGCGGTTCCACTGGAAGGTCGCCTCCAGCCTGCGCCCGACCCGCCAGTAGGCATCGCCGAGATGGTCGTTGATCGTCGGGTCGCCGGCCTTCAGCTCCGCCGCCCGCTCCAGTTCCGTCACCGCGTCGTCGAAGCGGTGCAGCCGGTAATAGGCCCAGCCGAGCGAGTCGACGATGTAGCCGTCGTCGGGCTTGAGGCTGACGGCCTTGCGGATCATGTCCAGGCCCTCTTCGAGGTTCGTGTTCATGTCGACCCACGAATAGCCGAGATAGTTCAGGACCTGCGGCTGGTCAGGGTTGAGTTCCAGCGCCTTCTTGAAGCTCGGTTCGGCCTTTGCCCAGAGCTTCTGGCGCTCATAGGCGATGCCGCGCTGGAAGAAGATGCTCCAGTGATTGCGCGACGGCACGGGGCCGATCACGTCGACGGCGCGGTCGTAGAGATCGCCCATCTCCTTGTATTCCTTGGCATCCGACAGCACGCTGCCATAGGCGAGATAGCTTCTGAGGTCGGTCGGGTCGGCGTCGATCAACGCGCGCAGATGGCTCTTGGCCTCGTCGACCTTGCCGGTATCGGCAAGCGTCAGGCCGAGCTGCAGCTCCGAAATGCGCCGCATCGGCGAACTTTCGGGCACGGCGCGGTAGAACTCGATCGCCCGGTCGGACTGCTTCAGGTTCTCGGCGAGCCCGCCGAGCATCACCAGCGTGTCGGCGCTGTCGGGGTCGAGCGCGCGCGAGGTCTGCAGGTAGAGCGACACGATGTCCTCGGCACCCTCCCGGTTCAGCGCGCCGCCGATCGAGAAGAGCACGGCGGAGGCGCCCTGCGCGGCGGTTCTCACCTGCTGCTCCTGCACCTCGCCGGCCTCGATCGACTGGCGCAGCGCGTTGAGCGGCGTATAGCTCGAGACGAAATTTTCGCCGACGGCGACGGCGTCGAGGGCCTTCTGCTTGTTGCCGTCCCGCGCCTCGAGACGCGCAAGCGCGATCACGGCGCGCATGAAGGTGTCCGGCGCCGCTCCGCCGCCGTTGCGGTCGAGAATGGCGTCGTTGAGATGCGAGCGGGCAGCCGCCTTGTCGCCGGCCGCGGCGGCCAGCGCGCCGGCATGGTAGTTCTTGAAGATCGCGAACCAGTCCGGTCCCTCCATGGCGCGGATCGAGGCGAGCGCCTCTTTCGGCTTGCCGTCGCCGAATTTCGCCCAGGCGAGCAGCAGGCCGTTCATCAGCCGGTCGAGATCGTTCGGCCCGTCATAGACGAGGATCTTCTCGGCGCTCTTGAACTGGCGCTTGCGGATCGCATCGACGCCGCGCACCACGGTCGTGATGCGCTCGACGGAGGAATCGGATTTCAGCATCTCGGCAAGCCGGACACCTTCGTCGAAGTCGCCGTTCATCAGCTGGGTGATCATCAGCCGCTGCTTGACGTCGGCATTGGTCGGGTCGAACTGCAGAGCGATCTTGTAGAGCGCGACCGCCGTCTCGTAGTCCTTGTCGAAATCGGCCGTGCGGGCACCCAGGAAGGCACCGGAAAAGCTGTTGACGGCGGCCGGGTCGAAAGGCTGCTCCACGGCGGCCTCGCTCTCCTGCGCGACGGCGCCGAACGGGGCGGCAAACGTCAGGCCGGCGACGAGCGCCGCGCTGGACAGAAGTCGCATGAAATGGGAATGCCGCATCCAGAAAAGCCTTTCGCAAATGCCGTGCGCCTGGGAGCGGCCTGCACGGCTCGTGCTGGTGTCCCGCGCAGTCGAGCGGGACTCATGACGGAAGAGAATGGCTTTTTTGGCGCGGCCCGGCAAGAAATTCCTGCCGGACCCGGCCCTGCCGGTCAGTTCACCCGCGCAACGCAGAAGTCGATGACTTCGAGCAGCGCCGATTTCCAGGCCGATGCCGGAAGCGGCGCCAGCGCGTCGCGGGCGATGGTGCCGTAGTGCTGCGCCCGGGCGATCGTGTCGGAGAGCCCGTTGTACCGGTTGATGAGCCCGAGCGCACGCTCGAGATTGGCCTCGTCGCTCTTGCCGCCCTCTATCGCCTCGCGCCAGAAGGCCCGGTCCTCGGTCGTACCGCGCCGCCAGGCGAGGATGACCGGCAGCGTGATCTTGCCCTCGCGGAAATCGTCGCCGACATTCTTGCCGAGATCGGCCGACTTGCCGCCGTAGTCCAGCGCGTCGTCGACGAGCTGGAAGGCGAGACCGAGATTCATGCCGTAGGACTTGAGCGCATTGCGTTCCGCCCTGCCGGTGCCGGCGACGATCGGCCCGACTTCCGCGGCGGCGGCGAAGAGCGCCGCGGTCTTGGCGCGGATCACCTCCAGATAGTCGTCCTCCGTCGTCTCCATGTTCTTGGCGACGGAAAGCTGCAGCACCTCGCCCTCGGCAATGACGGTCGCGGCGGTGGAGAGCACGTCGAGCGCCTCCAGCGAGCCGACCTCGACCATCATCTTGAAGGCCTGGCCGAGCAGGAAGTCGCCGACCAGCACGCTCGCCTGGTTGCCCCAGATCATGCGCGCCGTCGACTTGCCGCGCCGAAGGTCGCTTTCGTCGACCACGTCGTCGTGCAGCAGCGTCGCCGTGTGCATGAATTCGACGCTGGTGGCGAGCCTGACGTGCTGGTCGCCCTCGTAGCCGAACATCGACGCCGCCGCGAGCGTCAGCATCGGGCGCAGGCGTTTGCCGCCGGACGAGATCAGGTGGTTGGCGACCTCCGGAATCATCTGCACGTCGGAACCGGCCTTCGACAGGATGAGCTGGTTGACCCGATCCATGTCAGCCTTTGTCAGATCCACCAGCGGCTTGACCGACGCCTGTCTGGTCTTGTTTTCTTCAAGCGGTATGACGACGCCCAAGTGTCCGGACTCCTGTTCATTTCTGTTGAAGGACAATAGAAAGGGGGCCCGATGTCGGCAAGGGGCGAATTGCCCTGTCCCGGCAACATGAAGCCGAAAAAATGCCGGAAACACGCATGATCGAACTGATACGCACCAATGACGCCGTGCTGCTCTCGTTTGCCGAGAGCCTGATGAAGGAGGCCGGCATCCATTGTCTCATCGCCGACCAGGGCATGAGCGTGCTGGAAGGATCGCTCGGCATGCTGCCGCGCCGCTTTCTGGTGGACAGCGACCGCGCCGTCGAGGCACGGCGCATCCTGAAGGACGCAGGCCTCGAGAAGGAACTGCGGACGTGAGCGAAGGGCCGGCCGGCGAGACCGTCGACGCCTTTCACCGCGGCCGCTTTCACGTGCTGCAGCCGAAAGGCGGCGGCCATCGTTCCGGCATGGACGCGATGATACTTGCCGCACTGGTCGACGCGCAGGGCGCGGTCAGCGTCGCTGATCTCGGAGCCGGGGCAGGGGCGGCGGGACTTGCCGTCGCGTCCCGCCTGCCGGCCGCGCATGTGCTGCTCGTCGAACGCTCGCCGCTCATGGCCGACTATGCGCGCCGCACGCTCGCGCTTGCGGAAAATGCCGCGTTTGCAGATCGCGTGCGGGTGCTGGAGGCGGATGTCACGCTCAACGGCAGGGCGCGCGTCGCGGCCGGCCTTGAGGACGAGGTGCACGATCACGTGATCCTCAATCCGCCGTTCAACGACGCTGCCGACAGGCGCACGCCGGACGGGCTGAAGGCGGAGGCGCATGCCATGAGCGGCGACCTCTTCGAGCGCTGGCTGAAGACCGCCGGCGCGATCCTGAAGCCGGGCGGCCAGCTTTCGCTGATCGCGCGGCCGCCGTCGATCGCCGAGATCATCGCTGCCTGCGGCCGGCGCTTCGGCGGGCTGGAGATCACGCCGCTGCATCCGCGTCCCGGCGAAAACGCCACCCGTATCCTCGTCACCGCCATCAAGGGGTCGCGCGCCCGCCTCGCCCTGCGCGCGCCGATCGTCATGCACGGCGAGGACGGCCACCGCTTCACCGCCTTCGCCGACGATCTCAACAACGGGCGCGCGAGCTATGCGCGGCGCTGAAACATCCGACAGCCCATTGCGTTTTAGCGATGCGTGCATACATCTGCCGACAGGGTCGAACAGGGAGATCGCCGGCGACATGGCAGGACTATTGAAGCGACTGGTGCCGAAGCGGTTCCGCAAGGAGGGGGTGACCATCCCCGTGGTTCGGCTTCAGGGGGCAATCATGGCGGGCGGCAGCCAGTTCCGCCCGGCCCTCAACCTCGCGTCCGTCGCCCAGAGCCTCGACAAGGCCTTCGCCTATCGGGATGCGCCGGCCGTCGCCATCAGCGTCAATTCGCCGGGCGGTTCCCCCGTGCAGTCGCGCCTGATCTACCAGCGCATCCGCGACCTCGCCGCCGAGAAGAACAAGCGCGTGCTCGTCTTCGTCGAGGACGTCGCCGCGTCGGGCGGCTACATGATCGCGCTCGCCGGCGACGAGATCATCGCCGATCCGAGTTCGATCGTCGGCTCGATCGGCGTGGTCTCCGGCGGCTTCGGTTTTCCGGAGCTGCTGAAGAAGATCGGCGTCGAGCGGCGAGTCTACACGGCCGGCGAGAACAAGGTTATCCTCGATCCGTTCCAGCCGGCGCGGGAGACGGACATCGCCTATCTGAAGACCCTCCAGCTCGAGATCCACGATACCTTCATTCAGATGGTGAGGGACCGTCGTGCTTCGAGGCTCGCCGACGATCCGGACATCTTTTCCGGGCTCTTCTGGACCGGCACGCGGAGCCTGTCGCTTGGCCTCGTCGACGGGCTCGGCGATCTTCGCGGCGAACTGAAGAAGCGCTATGGAGAAAAGACGCGTTTCGACCTGGTCTCGGCGACGCGAAGCCTCTTCGGCCGGAAGCTTCCCGGCGTGGCGTCGGCCGGCTTCGCGCTTGGCGCGCCGGAGCGGATCGGGGCCGCCGGGGTGGCAAGCCTCGTCGAGACGATGGACGAGCGCCTGCTCTGGTCGCGTTACGGCCTTTGAGCGGCTGGGGCCGCTGCACACTTGTCCGGGGAAGGACCGATGATCCAACTCATTCTGCTGATCGCCGTCGCCGTCGCCGCCTGGATCGGCTACCGGAGGTTCATCGCCGATGCCGAACGGCTCGCGCGCAATCGCCGCAAGGCGGAAAAGGAGCGTGAGACCGGCGCGATCGGCACGCTCGTCAAGGATCCGAAGACGGGCGAGTACCGCCTGCGCAAGGACGGTGAGTGACCTGTCCCGCCGGTGGCGATTTCCGGACAGCCGGAGACCGCACGCTGTGCCACGCCGGCACATTAACCATGCCCCGTAAGGTTAAGCGCCGATAAACCGGAGCGTTTCGCAGGTGCGGACTTGTACGTGCGGGCGGATCGGCGAATGTGGCGGCTTGAAGCATCGAACCGAACCGGAAGGCATGCCATGGCGTCGCTCAATCTCGCCCAGATCCGCACGATCGTCGTTGCCGGCGGCGCGGGCTTCGTCGGCTCGCACGTGGTCGACGATCTGCTCGAGCATTGCCCGCAGGCGCGGATCCGCATCCTCGACGCCTGTACCTATGCTGCAGACCTGTCGCGGCTCGACGCGGCCTTCCGCACCGGCCGCGTGACTTTTTCCCAGGGCGATGTCGGCAACCTCGAACTCGTCACCGAC
Organism: Rhizobium alarense; assembly: GCF_021555155.1. Lineage (GTDB taxonomy): Bacteria > Pseudomonadota > Alphaproteobacteria > Rhizobiales > Rhizobiaceae > Rhizobium_D > Rhizobium_D alarense. The sequence continues at coordinate 8,560 of NZ_JAKGBU010000109.1, read as the reverse complement.
CTCGTGCGCGACGCCGATCTCGTCGTCAATGCCGCCGGCGAAAGCCATGTCGACCGCGCGATCGCCGCGCCGGAGCGCTTCAGCCTCGCCAACGCCGTAGGGCCGCAGATGCTGGTGGAGGCCGTGGCGCGCCGCAAGGTGCCGCTGATGATCCACGTCAGTTCCGCCGAGGTCTACGGCACGGCGGAGGACGGTGTCGGCGAGGGGCGGGCGCTTTCGCCGGACAATCCGCTCGGCGCCTCGAAGGCCGCGGCCGAGATGCTGATCGGCGGCCTGCGCGATCTCTACGGCGTCGACATCCGCATCCTGCGGCCGGGCAATCTTGCCGGCAGCCGGCAGAACACCGAGAAGCTCCTGCCGCGCTTCATCGAGCTCGCTTCGGTCGGTCGGCCGCTGCCGGTCCACGGCGACGGCATGCAGCGCCGCTCGTTCCTCTCCGTCGCCGACTTCTGCTCCGCGCTCCGCACGGTCGTCGCGCGCGGCGCGCCGAACGCCACCTACAATGTCGGCGGCGCGGCAAGCCACTCGGTGCTCGACATCGCCCGTCTTGTGCTCGATGCGGTTCCCGAGCCGGTCGCCGGCGTCGCGTTCATCGATCCGCGTCCGATCGAGCGCAGCCGCCCGGTGCTTTCGACGGCCGCCCTCGAGGCACTCGGCTGGACGGCGCGCGACACGCTGGCAACGCTCTTCCCGGCACTGGTCGCCTTCTATACGGGCCGCATCCCGGGCGGCGCGCGCCGCCGGCTGCGCAACGTGCCGGACCTCGCGCCGCAGGTGGTCGTGCAGCCGGCCGGCTCCGGACTGTTCCGCTCGCTCGAACGGCACTGAGCGTTCGTCCTCATTCGGCGGTCGGTCTTGACCCCCGCCGTCCGCCATGGCACCTGTCCGCCACCCGAAAACCGACCGGACCGGACCGATGACGCTTGCCGAGCTGCCTGACCACATGCACCCGACCCGCTCCTTCCAGGGGCTGATCCTGACGCTGCACAACTACTGGGCGGACAAGGGCTGCGCCGTGCTGCAGCCCTATGACATGGAGGTCGGCGCCGGCACCTTCCATCCGGCGACCACGCTGCGCGCACTGGGGCCGCGGCCCTGGAAAGCGGCCTATGTTCAGCCCTCGCGCCGCCCCTCCGACGGGCGCTACGGCGAGAACCCGAACCGGCTGCAGCACTATTACCAGTACCAGGTGATCCTGAAGCCGAATCCGTCCAACCTGCAGGAGCTTTATCTCGGCTCGCTCGCGGCGATCGGCCTCGATCCGCTGCTGCATGACGTGCGGTTCGTCGAGGACGACTGGGAAAGCCCGACGCTCGGTGCCTGGGGGCTGGGCTGGGAGTGCTGGTGCGACGGCATGGAGGTCTCGCAGTTCACCTATTTCCAGCAGGTCTGCGGCATCGAATGCGCTCCGGTCTCGGGCGAACTCACCTATGGCCTCGAGCGCCTCGCCATGTATGTCCAGGGTGTCGACAACGTCTACGATCTCAATTTCAACGGCCGCGACGGCGACGAGAAGATCAGCTACGGCGACGTTTTCCTTCAGGCCGAGCAGGAATATTCGCGTCACAATTTCGAGTTCGCCGATACCGCGATGCTGCATCGCCATTTCGTCGATGCGGAGAAGGAGTGCCTCGCGTTGCTGGCAGCCGGCGCGCCCGGCGACGCCGACAACCGGCGCCTCCACAAATGTGTGCTGCCCGCCTACGACCAGTGCATCAAGGCAAGCCACGTCTTCAACCTGCTCGACGCCCGCGGCGTGATCTCGGTCACCGAACGCCAGAGCTACATCCTGCGCGTCCGCACCCTGGCGAAGGCCTGTGGTGAGGCCTTCCTGCTGACGGACGCGGGTGGCGTGAACTGGGTCGACAGGGCCGCCTGATGCAGGCGGCGGCGCGGATTGCCGCTTTTCCGCCTGAAGGTGCCGTCAGGCCAGAACCGCGGCCTTCACGCCGAGCTCCCACACGGGCTTGAGCGTCGGATAGGCGCCTGTCGGCAGCTGGCCGGCGTAGATCTGGAGTGCACGGCGAAGGCCGGCCGGTCTTTCGACGGGGGCGCCGGCGGCGTGGGTCAGGAGAAGGACGCTGAAGGCGATGACATTGATGGCGTCGAGGATTGTCATTGTCGGGATCTCGTGTTGGTCCGAACTCGGTGAAACGACGCTCCGCCCTGAAGCGGCAACTCTATTGATGGCTGCACGATACGTCCGTCGAGCCGCGCCATGAATCGCGACTTCCCCCTAGGTGAACCTGCCTAGGTAATCCTGCTAGGTGACAGCGCCGCGAGGGCCGATTTGCCGTGCGGGGCGACCGGCAATGCAGCGGCGCCCGGCCGCGCCGGGTCTAAAACGCCAATGAAACCTCCTGTTAAATTCGACTTGTTACAAAACGTGCCGGGCGCCAGGAAAGCGCGATGACAACACCGGATGAATCGGTGGCCATACCGCGAGCCGGGACGGAGCGATGGATTTCGCAGCGCTATCCAGAAATGTGCGCGTCTTCATGTCGCTGCCGAGCGACAATCCGGAGCTGCTGAAGGCCCAGTATAAGGCCTTTTCCAAGCAGATTCCGCTGATGTATTTCATCCTGCTTGCCAGCATGTGGGCGCTCTCGGCGACGCATTTCTCCTCTTCGCCGCGCTGGCTCGTCCTCCATGCCCCGGGCCTTCTGACCGTCCTGTGTGCCGCGCGTATCCTGCTCTGGTGGAAATGGCGCACGGACGATCCGACCTACGGGCAGGCGCGCAAGGCGCTTGCGCAGACGAACTATCTCTCCAGTCTTATCGCGGTTCTGTTCTCCGCGTGGTCGATCGCGCTGTTTCCCTATGGCGACGCCTATGCGCAGTCGCATGTCGCCTTCTTCATGGCGATCACCGTGATCGGCTGCATCTTCTGCCTGATGCACCTGCGCCCGGCGGCCTTCACCGTCGCGATCATCGTCAACGCTGTTTTCATCACTTACTTCTTGTCCACCGGAAATCCGGTCTTCCGCGCGCTCTCCTTGAACGTGCTGCTCGTGACGGTCGCGATGCTGTTCATCCTGCTCGGCCACTACCGCGACTTCACGACGCTCGTGGAAAGCCGCATGGAAACGGAGGCGCTGGGGCGGGAGAATTTCCGCATCGCCAATCTCGACAGCCTGACGGACCTGCCGAACCGCCGCAGCTTCCTCGCACGGCTCGCGGAGGAGCTCGAGGCCGCCCAACGCTGCGGCGGCAAGCTCACCGTCGGGATGATCGACCTCGACGGCTTCAAGCCGGTCAACGACGTCTACGGCCATGCGCTGGGGGACCGGCTGCTGGTCGAGGTCGGCGGACGATTGAAGCGCATCGGCTGCGAAACGTCCTTCGTCGCGCGTCTCGGCGGCGACGAATTCGCCCTCCTCGTTCCGCACGATGGCGACGATGCGGGCCTTGCGGCTCTCGGCGAGCGGCTTGCGGCGGCGCTTGCCGCACCCTTCCGGCTCAACGACGTCACGATCTCCATATCCGGCTCGGTCGGTTTCGCCACCTATCCGGACCATGGTACCGACGCCGACCGCATCTTCGACCATGCCGACTACGCCCTCTACCAGGCGAAGCGCAACAAGCCCGGCCGCGCCGTCTTCTTTTCCGATGAACATTGCCTCGCGATCAAGCGGGACGCCGAGATCGAGCGGGCGCTGCGCAATGCCGATCTCGAAGGCGAGATCGACGTCGCCTACCAGCCGATCATCGACATCGGGATCGGCCGGACGGTCGGGTTCGAGGCGCTGGCGCGCTGGACCAGCCCCGTGCTCGGGGCCGTCTCGCCCGGCATCTTCATCCCGATCGCCGAACGCTCGGTGCTGATCGGCGAACTGACGCGGGTCGTGCTTGAGAAGGCGCTTGCCGCCGCGCGCGACTGGGCGCCGGACCTGCGCCTCTCCGTCAATCTTTCCGCCAAGGACGTCGGTTCGCCGGAAGGTGTCCTGCGCGTGATGAGCATCGTGTCGAAGAGCGGCATCGATCCGCACCGCATCGATTTCGAGATCACCGAAACGGCGATGATGCATGATTTCCAGCAGGCGGCGCGCGCCGTCGAGGCACTGCGCAATTTCGGCTGCGGCGTCTCGCTCGACGATTTCGGCACCGGCTTCTCCAGCCTCACGCATCTGCACGCGCTGCCGCTGACGCGGATCAAGGTGGACCGCAGCTTCGTCACCGGCCTGCACGAGCGCGCCTCCGGCTACAAGATCGTCAAATCGCTGCTCACGCTCAGCCGCGACATGGGCCTCGATTGCGTGATGGAAGGCGTCGAGACGGAGCGGGAGCTGAAGGAACTGCGCGAGCTCGACTGTCGCCACGTGCAGGGCTACCTGCTGTCGCGGCCGATGGGCCGGCACGACATCGCCGCTTTTCTCCGCAACGGCGAGCTGACGACGGCCGCCTCGGCCTGAAACGAATAGATCCGCCGGAAGGACCGGCGGAGCGCGCTGCCTGCAGCGCCGATACAGCAGCTCACACCAGGTCGTTTGTCTTCACGCCGAGTTCCCAGACCGGCTTCAGCGTCGGGAAGGCGCCGGTCGGAAGCTGGCCCGCATAGGTCTGCATCGCGCGGCGCACGCCTGCCGGGCGCTCGACATCCGTGCCCATCGAATAGGCGACGAAGAGGGCGGTGAAGGCGATGACGTTGGTGATGAGAGCGAGCGTTTTCATGGCGGTTGACTTCGGTTGGCGTTGTTTGATGTCGCCACTATCGCCGGTGCCGCCACGCGCGGCAGTTCCCGCGGATACAGGCCGCCCGGCCGGGTCGGACATTTCGGCGCTGCGTCGCGGGGGGCATGCGACGGCCGGGGGCTTCCTTCCCGGGCGGCGGGTGTTAAGGTCGCGCCGGCAACAGGGAGGTTGGACTATGGAACTGATCGGTCTCGGCATCGTGGTCGTCGTCGCGCTCTATGCGATCGCGCTCTACAACGGCCTCGTGAAGGCGCGGCAGATGAAGGAGGAGGCCTGGTCCGGCATCGACGTGCAGCTCAAGCGCCGTGCCGACCTCATCCCCAATCTCATCGAAACCGTGAAGGGTTATGCCGCCCACGAGAAGGATACGCTCGAAAAGGTGGTGGAACTGCGCAACCGGGCACAGGCGGTGCCGGCCGGCGACGTCGCAGGCCGCGCGGCGGCTGAGGGCATGCTCGGCCAGGCGCTCGGCCGCCTCTTCGCGCTCGCCGAGGCCTATCCGGACCTGAAGGCCAACCAGAATTTCGGCGAGTTGCGGGAGGCGCTGGAAACGGTCGAGGGCGAGATCCAGATGGCGCGGCGCTACTACAACGGTGCTGCCCGCGACCTGAACGTCAAGGTCGAGAGCGTTCCGTCCAATGTCGTCGCCGGCCTCTTCAAGTTCGAGAAGGCACCCTTCTTCGAGATCGACAACCCCGCCGACCGCGCGGTGCCCCAGGTCAAGTTCTGAACCGGGAGGCACCCATGCTGCGCGTCCTTCTCCTGATCGTCACCCTTGTCTCGCTCTCCGGCGTCCCGGCCGCGGCGGAGGAGGCGATCGAGCGCTTCGACAGCGCGATCGCGGTGGCGAAGAACGGCACGCTCACCGTCACCGAGACGATCGAGGTGACGGCGGAGGGCAGGGACATCCGCCGCGGCATCTATCGCGACTTCCCGCTGACCTTCGTCGACGCGGACGGGCGGCAAAAGGAGGTCGGCTTCGACATCGTCTCGGTCCGGCGCGACGGCGCCGGCGAGGATTACCATACGGAGCGGATCAGCGGCGGCATCCGCATCTATTTCGGCTCGGCGGACCGCCTGCTCGAACCCGGCCGCCACGTCTACGAGCTGACCTACGAGACGACACGCCAGATCCGGGTTTTCGAAAGCCATGACGAGCTTTACTGGAACGTCACCGGCACCGAATGGATGTTCCCGATCCGGCGCGCCTCGGCGGCCGTGACGCTGCCGGAGGGCGTGGAGGCGCAGGAGATCGCCTGGTTCACCGGCGCTTTCGGCGCGACGGGCCGGGACGCCCGCGGCAGCGCCGACGGCAACCGCGCCACTTTCGAAACGACGCGTGAACTCGCGCCCCGGGAGGGGCTGACCATCGCCGTGAAGATGCCGCCCGGCAGCATCGACCGGCCGACGGCAGGGGAGCAGCGGCTGTTCTTCCTGAAAGACAACCGCAACCTGCTGCTCGCCCTTGCCGGCTTCGCGCTCGTGCTCGTCTACTATGCCCGTGCCTGGCTGCTCGTCGGCCGCGATCCGGCGAGGGGTGTCGTCGTGCCGCGCTGGGATGCGCCGGACGGCGCCTCGCCGGCACTTGTCAACTATATCGACGGGAGGGGTTTTGCCGGGCAGGGCTGGACGGCCTTCTCCGCCGCACTCCTCAGCCTTGCGGTCAAGGGGCATGTGACGCTGGAGGATCTCAAGGCTGCGATCGTCGTGAAGCGGACGGACAAGCGGCAGGACGGCACGCTGCCGGCGGGCGAGGCCGCGATCCTGAAGGACCTCGGCGCTCCGGGAAGCAGCTTCACCATCGACAAGGCGAACGGCAAGCGCGTGCAGTCGCTCGGCGGCAGCTTCCGCTCGGCGATCGAGAAGGAGCACCGCAACAAATATTACCTTGCCAACTGGCCCTATGTGATCGGCGGCATCGCGCTGTCGGTCGTCTGCCTAGCCGCCCTGGTGATCTTCGGCTCGCTCTCCGACAACGAGATCGCGCTCATCGTCATGCCCGTCTTCGCCGCGGTCTTCGTGTCGATCTTCGCGGTCGTGCTCGGGCAGAATTTCCGGCAGGCCCGCAGTCTCGGCGCCCGCATCCTGGCGGTGCTGATGATCGCCTTTGTTTCCTTCGTCATGCTGTCGGTGCTGGGCGGCATGCTGATCGCCGTGCTGGCGACCGGCACGACATCGGATGAGCTTCCGCTCTTTGCCGCCGTCGGCGGCATCATGCTGCTCAATGTCCTCTTCTTCTTCCTGATGGGGGCTCCGACGCCGCTCGGCAGGCGGATGATGGACGGCATTGAGGGGCTGCGGCAGTATCTGACGCTCGCCGAGAAGGACCGCATGAACCTTGCCGGCGTGCCCGAAATGTCGCCCGGCCATTTCGAGACGCTGCTGCCCTATGCCGTGGCGCTCGGCGTCGAGAAGCCGTGGTCCGAGACCTTCGAGCGCTGGCTTGCCGCCGCCGTCGCCGCCGGTGCCGCATCCGCCTATGCGCCCTACTGGTATGGCGGCAGCCGGCTGCATTCCGGCAGCTTCGCCGACCGCATGGGCGGTTTCGCCGGCTCCATGGCCGACACGATCACCGCCTCGCTTCCACCCCCGCCGAAAAGTTCGTCCTCCGGCTTTTCCTCCGGCGGCGGCTCGTCCGGCGGCGGTGGCGGCGGCGGTGGCGGCGGGGGCTGGTAGGCAGGCCGCATGCCTGCGCGGCCGGGCGCGCCGTTCCTGTCCCGCGGCCCCGGTTCAAGACGCGGTCGGATACGCTACTTTTCGCGTTCCATGCGGGATGACATTTCGCACGGCGCTTGCTAAGTCGGCCGCAACCGTTTGATCCGAAGAAAAGCTTCCAGCCATGCCCGATCTGCTGCTCGAACTCCGCTCCGAGGAAATCTCCGTCCTGCCGCACGCCCGCAGCGCCGAAGGCGCGAGGACGGGCACGCCGGGCCGACGCATGCGGGCGGAGGTGCGCTGACATGCCCGATCTGCTGCTCGAACTCCGCTCCGAGGAAATCCCCGCCCGCATGCAGCGCAAGGCGGCCGGCGACCTGAGGAAGCTCGTGACCGATGCGCTGGTGGAGGCGGGTCTCACCTATGAGGGCGCGCGGGAATACTGGACGCCGCGCCGCCTGACGCTCGACATCCGCGGCCTGACGGCGCGCTCGGCCGATGTGCGCGAGGAGCGCAAGGGCCCGCGCACCGACGCCAACGAGAAGGCGATCGAAGGCTTCCTGAAAAGCGCCGGCCTGTCGTCGGTCGCCGAGGCGCATGTGCACAGCGACCCGAAGAAGGGCGATTTCTACGTCGCCCATATCGTGAAGCCCGGCCGCGAGACCGAGGCGATCATCGCCGAGGTCATGCCGGGCATCATCCGCGGTTTCCCCTGGCCGAAGTCCATGCGCTCCGGCGCAGCCTCGGCGAGGCCCGGCGCGCTGCGCTGGGTGCGCCCACTGCAGTCCATCGTCTGTGTCTTCGGCTCGGAGACGGAAGAGACGCGCGTCGTGCCCTTCGAGGTCGACGGCATCGTGGCCGGCAACCTCACCTGCGGCCACCGTTTCCACGCGCCGGAGCCGTTTGCCGTGCGCCGCTTCGACGACTATGCCGCCGGCCTCGAGAAGGCGAAGGTCATCCTCGACGCCGAGCGCCGCAAGGACATCATCCTGCACGACGCCCGCGACCGCGCCTTTGCGCTCGGGCTGGAGCTGGTCGAGGACGAGGGCCTGCTCGAAGAGGTGTCGGGCCTCGTCGAATGGCCGCAGGTGCTCGTCGGCACCTTCGAGGAGGAATTCCTCGACATTCCCTCGGAGATCATCCGGCTGACCATCAAGACGAACCAGAAGTGTTTCGTCACCCGCAGGCCGGGCGCCGAAACGCTCTCCAACCA
>NZ_JAKGBU010000108.1 GCF_021555155.1 Rhizobium alarense | reverse complement strand
TCTCGAGACGGTGCGGAGCTGGGCGAAGGCCATGGCGCTTCCGGCCGACGCGACGACGGCGGAATTCGGCCCCGGCCAGTTCGAGATCAACCTGCTGCACCGGCCGGACGCCATGGCGGCGGCCGACGACTGCATCTACCTGAAGCGCATCGCCGAACAGGCCGCACGGCGCCACGGCCTCAAGTCGACCTGCATGGCAAAACCCTATGCCGATCATGCCGGCTCCGGCCTTCACGTGCATGCGAGCGTCATCGATGGAAATGGCCGGAACATCCTCGATGCGAAGGGCGGCGACCCGGTCAGGCTGAAATCGATCTGCGCCGGCATGCTGCAGACGATGCGCGACGCGCAACTCATCTTCGCCCCCTTCGCCAATTCCTACCGCCGCTTCCAGCCCGGCTCGTTCGCGCCGGTCGACCTCACCTGGGGCTTCGGCCACCGCGGCACGGCGATCCGCATTCCCGACAGGGACGGGCCGGCGGCCCGCGTCGAGCACCGCGTCGCGGGCGCCGACGTCAATCCGCACCTGCTGCTCACCGCGATCCTTGGCGGCATCCTGCTCGGGCTCGACGAAGAGCTCGATCCCGGCCCGGCGACCGAGCCCGGCAGGGACGCGCCGCCCGCGACGCGGCTGACGCACGACTTCCTGACCGCCGTCGAGGCATTCTCCGCCTCGCCCTTCATTGCCGACGCATTCGGCGAGCGCTACCGGAAACTCTATGGCGACACAAAGCGCAAGGAGGCGACCACCTTCCTGCGCACGGTCTCGGATTTCGACTACCGGACCTACCTGCCGCGCATCTGAGCCGGCTCAGGCCGCCGCAGAGGACCTGGCCACCGCGCTGGCCTCGGCCTTCGGCGCGATGACCTTGAGCTCGCCGGAATGCAGCCGCAGCGAGACGTCCCGGTTCATCGGCAGCAGTTCGCCGTCGATGACGCAGTTGATGGCGCGATCCACCTTCGGGAAGTGCAGGTCGACGGCCGCGCCGGTCATCTCGGTCACGTCGGGATTGTCCCTGAGCCTGCCGCGCAGGATGTCGACCGCGAGCTTCGCCACGCCGCCGGGCTTCAACGGCTGGGTCGTGTAGAAACCCAGATGCCCGCCCGTCACGTCATCGGCATAGAGCAGGGAAACGTTGCCGAACCGGTTGTTCGAGACGTTGATGGCGGAAACCTTGCGGTGCTCCCGGACGCCGTCGACCTCGAACTCGACCTCGAATTCCGGCGGATCGAAGACGACGCCGGTGGCGGCGCGCACATTGGCGGCGATCTTGCCGAGCCGCGATCTGTAGGTCATCGCGTTGCGCAAGCGAACCATGCGGGCATGCAGGCCGGCGGCGAACTGGTGCACGAAGGCGCGGCCGTCCGCGCTGCCGATGTCGGCCTCGACGACCTGACCGTTCGCCAGCGCGGCGAGCGACTGCCAGACGTCGAGCGGGATCTTCAGGGAGCGTGCGAAGAGGTTCATGGTGCCGGCCGGCACCACGCCGAGCGGAATGCCGCTCTTCCAGGCAAAGCCCGCGGCCGCCGAGATCGTGCCGTCGCCGCCGCCGGCAAGCATCACGTCGAGATCGTCCCGGCCGGCGCAGCGCTTCAGCGCCATCTCGATGTCGGCACCCTCGACGACGTCGCAATCGAGATGATGGCCGGCATCGGCGAACACCTTCTCCGCATGGCGCACGAAGGCATCCATGTCGGTCGTGCGGAAGGTGCCGCCGTCCTTGTTGAAGATCGCCTGAACTCTCATCCGCCGTGCTCCACCGCGTGCGCCGCATGCACTTGAACGCCGCGGTCCATAGATAGTTGCGAAATCGGTAAAAAACAGGGCAGCGCGGCGGCCGGTCCGACCCGATCTTGTCCGTGTTTTTGCACCGCAACATCCGCCCTGCAAGAAATTGCAGGTAGGCAGACGGGCGAGGCTTGCTGTATTGCTGCAGGGCCGGCGCGTGGCGCCGGCCAGCGTCATTACCTTCACGCATGGCCCCCGGGCCGGACAAATCCGCAATCGTGGCCAGGAGGAGTGGTCGCCCTTGCCGTGTCCGTCACTTGACGCGTCGCGTGGGGACATCCGTTTGCGGAGCAACCGTGTCTGACCTCTCCCTCGCCTCGCCTGCCGCGCCCTCCTCCGGCCCGGTCGAGCTTCCTCCCCTGACCGTGGCGCTGATCATCGTGGCGCTCGCTGCCGGCAGCTTCGGCATCGGCACCGGCGAATTCGCCATCATGGGCCTGCTGCCGGACGTGGCCAGGAGCTTCGGCGTCACCACGGCCGAAGCGGGTTACGTCATCAGCGCCTATGCGCTCGGCGTCGTCGTCGGCGCGCCGGTCATCGCCGTCATCGGCGCGCGCTTCCGCCGCCGCGACCTGCTGCTCGTCCTGATGGCGATCTTCGCGGCCGGCAACATCGCAAGCGCGGTCGCTCCGACCTTCGAGAGCTTCATGCTGATGCGCTTCCTCACCGGCCTGCCACACGGCGCCTATTTCGGCGTGGCCGCCCTCGTCGCGGCTTCCATGGTGCCGATGAACAGGCGCACGCAGGCGGTCGGCAAGGTCATGCTGGGCCTGACGCTTGCGACGCTCATCGGCACGCCGCTCGCCGCCTTTTTCGGCCAGTTGCTCGACTGGCAGTACATGTTCGCCGCCGTCGGCGTCACCGGTGTCCTGACCGTCGTGCTCATCACCGTGTTCCTGCCGCGCGACGGAAGCGCGTCCGGCGGCAACGCGCTCGCCGAGCTCGGCGCGCTGAAGCGCAAGCAGGTCTGGCTGACGCTCGGCATCGCGGCCACCGGATTCTGCGGCATGTTCGCCGTCTTCAGCTACATCTCGCCGATCGTCACCGAGGTCGCGGGGCTGTCGGTCGCCATGGTGCCGGTGATGATGGCGCTGTTCGGCGCCGGCATGATCGTCGGCAACGTCTTCGGCGCGAAGCTTGCCGATCTCTCCCTCATGCGCACGATCGGCTGGTCGCTGTTTGCCTATTTCCTCGTGCTCCTCGGGCTGTCGCTGTCCGCGCACGACCCGGTCCTGCTCGGGCTCTGCTGCTTCCTCATCGGCTGCAGCTTCGTCGTCGGGCCGGCGCTGCAGACGCGGCTGATGGACGTCGCCGGCAATGCGCAGACGCTCGCCGCCGCGCTCAACCACTCGGCCTTCAACATCGCCAACGCGCTCGGCGCCTTCTTCGGCGGGCTGTCGATCAGCGCCGGCTACGGCTACGGCTCGATGGGTTTCGTCGGCGCCGCCACGGCGGTCGTCGGGCTCGCCGTCTTCGCCGTCTCGCTGACGCTCGACAAGCTCGACCGGCGGGCGGAAGCGCTCGCGGCATCGGGCTGCCCTGCCGAATAGGACCGGATCAGGCGGCGCTTTCCACTGCGCCGGCGTCCGCCCCGTCTTCCGGGAAGGGGCGGATGGTGCTGCGGCCGTCCTCGCATATCACGTTTTCGTGACCCCAGACGGCAAGTGCCGCGATGACCGGCTTGAGGCTCCGGCCGGCCGGCGTCAGCGCATAGTCGACATGCGGCGGCACGACGGGGTGGATCGTGCGCGAAATGATGCCCGCCTCCTCCAGTTCGCGCAGCTGCTTCGTCAGCATGCGCTGCGTCACGCTCGGCAGCTTTCGCCGCAACGCATTGAATCGCAAGGTTCCTTCCATCAGGTGGTAAAGGATGACACCCTTCCATTTGCCGTCGAGGAAGGAGAGCGTCGATTCGACCGGACAGCCCGGAAAGCGGTTGGTGAGCTTGGCGCGGGGGCGGGACATTGACGGTATCCTTTTCGGCACTATGTGCTCAAAATGTGCATTCTTGCACCTTTCGATGATAGTGCGCAGGTAGCTCCCATTCAACGCGAAAGGAGCACATCATGCGCGCAGTTGCCTATCGGTCCCCCCAACCCATTGACGCCGACACGTCCCTTCTCGATGTCGAGCTGCCGGTGCCGGAACCGAAGGGCCGCGACCTGCTGGTCGAGGTCCGCGCCGTTTCGGTCAATCCCGTCGACACCAAGATCCGGGCGAACGTTCTGCCCGCCCAGGACGAGCTGAAGGTGCTCGGCTGGGATGCGGCGGGCATCGTCAAGGCCGTCGGCCCGGAGGCCACGCTGTTCAGGCCGGGTGACGCGGTCTTCTACGCCGGTGCGATCGACCGGCCCGGCACGAATTGCGAGTTCCATCTGGTCGACGAACGGATCGTCGGGCGCAAGCCGGAAACGCTCGGCTTCGCCGAGGCGGCGGCCCTGCCGCTGACGGCGATCACCGCCTGGGAAACGCTGTTCGACCGCCTGAAGGTCGGCGACCCGGTGCCGGGCGCGGCAAACGCCATCCTCGTCATCGGCGGCGCGGGCGGCGTCGGATCGATTGCCGTGCAGTTCGCCCGCGCGCTCACCGACCTCACCGTCGTCGCCACCGCCTCGCGGCCGGAGACGCGGGACTGGGTGCGGCAGCTCGGCGCCCATCACGTCGTCGACCATTCAAAGCCGCTCGCGCCGCAGGTCGCGGCCCTTGGCATCGGCGCGCCCGGCTTCGCCTTTTCGACAACCAACACGGAAAGCCACGTGGCGGGGATCATCGAGATGATCGCGCCGCAGGGCCGCTTCGCACTGATCGACGACCCGGCGAGCCTCGACATCATGCCCTTCAAGCGCAAGGCGCTGTCGGTGCACTGGGAGATGATGTTCACGCGGTCACTCTTCGCCACCCCCGACGTGATCGAGCAGCATCGCCTGCTGACGGAGGTTGCCCGGCTCGTCGACGAGGGCGTCATTCGCACGACGCTGTCCGAAACTCTCGGGACGATCAACGCCGCCAATCTGCAGACGGCTCATGCGATGATCGAGAGCGGGCGCACGCGCGGCAAGCTGGTGCTCGAGGGTTTCTGACCGCGGTCCACGCCGAAAACGGCAACCGGCGCGTGTCACCGCGGTGACAGGAGCGCCGGCAAACTCTGCTAGGAATGACGTCAGCGCGGCCCGCACATCGGCTTTTCGGCCGACGGCCCGCTCCTCCGGAGCCACCGATCGCTCCGGAGGTTTCCCAACGGCATTGCTCGGAGATTGACATGCCTGCATTGATCGACAGCATCCTCGGCACCCGCTGGTTCGGCTGCCTCGCCCGCGCCGTCCTGACCTCCATGTTCTGGTTGAGCGGCATCGCCAAGCTCGCCGACTTTCCGGCCGCGACCGCCGAAATGGCGCATTTCGGCCTGGAGCCGCCCGCCGCCTTCGCCGCCGCCGTGATCGTCACGCAGCTCGTCGGCTCGGCGCTTATCATCGCCAACCGACGGACCTGGCTCGGCGCCGGCGCGCTCGCCGTCTTCACCGCCTTGACGATCCCGATCGTGCACCACTTCTGGACGATGGATGAGCCGTTCAAAACCCTCGAATTCTACGTGGTCATGGAGCACGTCACGGTCATCGGCGCCCTGATGGTCGTCGCCTGGAAATCCGCCCCCTCTCCCGCCGCCGCTGCGCATTGACGGCGGGACGGACGCCGCCCCGCCGCCTCTCGGGGCGGCGTCCCTATCCCTCCCGGCGCTCCGGCAGCTTCAGCGGCCCGCCGGTCTTGATCGCGCGGATCGCGAAGTTGGAGCGGATGTCGCTGACGCCGGGCAGCGCCAGCAGCGTTTCGGTCAACAGCGTCTCGTAGGCGGAAAGATCCTCGACGACCACCTCCGCGAGAAAGTCCGCATTGCCGGAGATAAGGAAACAGGAGACGACCTCGGGAATGGCGAGCAGCGCCTCCTGCTGGGCACGCGCATTCTCCTGGCTGTGCCGGCCGACCTTGATCTCGACGAAGACCGTCAGGCCGAGCCCCACCGCCTTGCGGTCGATGTCGGCGCGGTAGCCGCGCAGCACGCCGGACCTTTCGAGATTGCGGATGCGGCGCAGGCAGGGCGACGGCGACAGGTTCACCCGCTCGGCGATCTCCACATTGGTGGCCCGCGCATCGTCCTGCAGCACCCTGAGGATCGCGATGTCGAATTTGTCCAGATTTGGCATATCCATGAACTTTGTTGAGGAATATTGGCAGGATATTGCCATTGTGTGCCTCACAGCGCCACAGATAGCAAGGACATGCCCCGGCCTTCCGGGCTAGGTTTTCCTCCGGAGGCGCCGGAGCGCCGGGAGCGAAAGGAGCCAACCATGTCCGTTCTTGCTGACAGCCGCAGTGACAGCCCGTCCGTCGCGGCCGGGTATGCCGGCGCCGTCGTCACCGTTCTCATCTGGGCGGCCTGGGTGCTCGCCACCCGCCACACCGCCTCGACGTCGCTCGGCACGGTCGACATCGGTCTCATCCGCTACGGCATCCCCGCCCTCGTGCTGGCGCCCGTCTGGCTGCGCACCGGGCTTTTGCCGAGGGGCGTGCCGCGCGCCACGCTGGCGATCATGGTCGCGGGCTCCGGCTTCCTGTTCTTCCAGGTGACCGCAGGCGCGCTGCAGGCGACCCCGGCGGGCCCGGCGGGCATCCTGCTCGGCGGCTCCATGCCGCTCGCAACCGCGCTGATCGGCATGGCGCTCTTCGGCGAGCGGCCGGACCGCATGCGCCTGCTGGGCCTCGGGGCGATCGTCGCCGGCGTCGCCATCCTGCTTGGCGGCAGCATCCGCGAGAGCGGCATGACGCTCGCCGGCCTCCTGCTGCTGCCGGTCGGCGCGGTGCTCTGGGCGAGCTTCACCCACGCCTTCCGCCGCTCCGGGCTGTCGGCGCTCCAAGGCACGGCGGTCATCGCCGTCTGGTCCTTTCTTGCCCACCTGCCGCTGGCCGCCCTCTTCGGCGTCTCGCTGCACCGGGCGCCGCTCGCCGAACTGCTGCCGCAGGTGGCGAGCCAGGGCCTGCTGTCCGGCCTCGTCGCCACCTTCGCCTACGGCACCGCGATCCGGGCGCTCGGCGGCTCGCAGGCGGCCGCCTTCACCGCCATCACGCCGGTGCTTGCCACTGTCGGCGGCGGCTACGTGCTCGGGGAACCGGTCGGCCTGTTCGCCGTGGCGGCGGCCCTCGTCGTCGGCGTCGGCGTGGCGCTCTCGACCGGCGTGCTGTCGAAACGATGACCTGCCGCCGAAACGACGGAGGGGCCGCGCCCGGCGCAGCCCCTCCGTCGTTTGATTGTCGCCGGGAGGCCCGGTCAGGCCTGCAGCACGACCACCCGGCCGCCGACCTCGGCTCGTTCGAAAAGGTCGATCACGTCGTGGTTCAGCATGCGCACACAGCCGCTCGACATGGCCTGGCCGATCGAGGCGGGCTGGTTGGTGCCGTGGATGCGGAACATCGTGTCGTTGCCGCCGCGATAGAGATAAAGCGCGCGGGCGCCGAGCGGATTGTGCAGGCCGGGCGACATGCCGCCGGCGAAACGGCGGTTGCGCGGGTCGCGGCGCATCATGTTGCCGGTCGGCGTCCAGGTCGGCCATTCGGCCTTGCGTCCGATATAGGCCGTGCCCGCCAGCGCATAGCCGTTGCGGCCGACGCCGATGCCGTAGCGCATCGCCCGCCCGTCGCCGAGCACGTAGTAGAGCCGGCGCGCCGGCGTATCGACGACGATGGTGCCTGCCGGATAACCCGCCTCATAGGCCACTTCCTGGCGCCGCAAGTCCGGCGCGATCTTGTCGAAGGGGATCGCCTTCAGCGGATAGGGTTCGTCGGGGACCGCCGCATAGTTGCTGCGATAGCTGGTTTCGCCGGTCGCGCAGCCGGCGAGGAGAGCGGACATGCCGAGAAGAAAGCCGCGGCGGGAAGTCGACATGCGAAAGCCCCTTAACAAGTCGTCTACGGGGCTGAAATTATGTGTTTATGGTTAAAGGCGGGTTAAACGGAGACGCCTCTCCGGCGGCCGTTCCCCTTGCTGCGCGGGACGTTCGCCCTCTCTAGCGTCAGTTCCAGAATCTGCGCGTAGACCGGGTCGTCTTTCATGGCCTCACAGTCGATCCATGCTGTCGCCTGCTCCATCGACGGGAGTCCGGGTGGTCCAGTCTCCCCGAACATTACATGTTCGGGTAGACCGGCCCTTCGCCGCCCTGCGGCGGCACCCAGTTGATGTTCTGGTTGGGGTCCTTGATGTCGCAGGTCTTGCAGTGCACGCAGTTCTGCGCGTTGATGACGAAGACGTCTTCGCCGTCCTTCTCCACCCATTCGTAGACGCCGGCGGGACAGTAGCGCGTCGACGGGCCGGCATAGACGTCGAGTTCCGAGGTCTTCTGCAGCTCCAGATCCTTCACCTGGAGGTGCACCGGCTGGTCCTCCTCGTGGTTGGTGTTCGACAGGAACACCGAGGAGAGGCGGTCGAAGGTCAAGACGCCGTCCGGCTTCGGATAGTCGATCCTCTGGTGTTTCGCGGCCGGCTCCAGCGACTGGGCATCCGTCTTGCCGTGTTTCAGCGTGCCGAAGAAGGAGAAACCGAAGAGCGTGTTGGTCCACATGTCGAGGCCGCCGAGCGCCACGCCGACGGCCGTGCCGAACTTCGACCAGAGCGGCTTGACGTTGCGGACCTTCTTCAAGTCCTGCCCGATGGCGCTGTCGCGCCAGCCCTGCTCGATCTCGACCGGCTCGTCGTTGGCGCGGCCGGCCGCGATGGCATCGGCCAGCTTCTCGGCGGCCAGCATGCCCGACAGCACCGCGTTGTGGCTACCCTTGATGCGCGGCACGTTGACGAAGCCGGCCGAGCAGCCGATCAGCGCGCCGCCGGGGAAGGAGAGCTTCGGCACCGACTGGTAGCCGCCCTCGGTGATGGCGCGGGCGCCGTAGGAGAGCCGCTTGCCACCCTCGAAGGTGCCGCGGATCGCCGGATGGGTCTTGAAGCGCTGGAATTCCTCGAAGGGATAGAGGTAGGGGTTCTTGTAGTTGAGATGCACCACGAAGCCGACGGCGACGAGGTTGTCCTCGAGGTGATAGAGGAAGGAGCCGCCGCCGGTCTTCATGCCGAGCGGCCAGCCGAAGGAATGCTGCACGAGGCCCGGCTTGTGGTTCTCGGGCTTCACCTGCCAGAGCTCCTTGAGGCCGATGCCGAATTTCTGGGGCTCGCGGTCCTTCTGCAGGTCGAACCGGGCGATGAGCTGCTTGGCGAGCGAGCCGCGCACGCCCTCGCCGATCAGCGTGTATTTGCCGAGCAGCGCCATGCCGCGGGTAAAATTCGGGCCGGGCTCGCCGTTCTTTTCGATGCCCATGTCGCCGGTCGCCACGCCGATGACCGCGCCCGCATCGTTGTAGAGCACCTCGGTCGCGGCAAAACCCGGATAGATCTCGACGCCGAGCTCCTCGGCCTTGGTCGCCAGCCACCGACAGACGTTGCCAAGCGAGACGATGTAGTTGCCGTGGTTGTTCATCAAAGGCGGCATGGCGAAGTTCGGCAGCCGCACGGAGCCGGCCGGACCGAGCAGCAGGAAATGATCGTCGGTCACCTCGGTCTTGAAGGGATGGCTGTCGTCCTCGCGCCAGCCGGGCAGCAGCCGGTCGATGCCGATCGGGTCGACGACGGCGCCCGACAGGATATGCGCGCCGACCTCGGCGCCCTTTTCCAGAACGACGACGGAAAGCTCCGGATTGACCTGCTTCAGCCGGATCGCCGCCGACAGGCCCGCCGGGCCGGCGCCGACGATCACCACGTCGAACTCCATGCTCTCGCGCTCGGGAAGCTCCATCTCTGCGCTCATCTGCCGTCTCCTGCCTGCCGCGGCCGTCTGTCCAAAGTGCCGCGTCCCTCTGTGCGGTTTGTCATGGCAAATGCGGCAGCCGTTGTCGAGCCGAACTGCGACAGGCAATCCCCGCATTTGCGCATGACGTCATCTCCCGTTCAAACTTATTGACCTTCACGTAAACGTCAATACTCATATCAGGGATGCCCGCTTGATTCCGCCGGGCCCCGGCGATAGCAACCATGCGGTCAGACCCGGCCAATGCGGTGGAATCTATGCCAAAGCCAGAGGACGGCCTCAACGGAATCGGCGAAAATCTTTTCATTCTGCGCGGCGAGCGGCTGCGCGGCCGGCATTCCGGCGAACATCCGGACAATCTCGGTGCAGACCTGCTGGTCGCGCCCGCATCGACTGCGGAGGCGGCCGCCGTGGTCGCCTGGTGCGGCGCAAATGCCGTCCCCGTCGTGCCGCAGGGCGGGCTGACGGGGCTTGTCGGCGGATCGGTCAGCCGGCCCGGCGACGCGATCCTGTCTTCGGAACGACTGAACCGGATAGAGCGCATCGACGCCGCAGCGCGCCTTGCGGTGGTCGAAAGCGGCGTGACGCTGCAGGCGCTGCAGGAGGCCGCCGCGCCCTTCGGCCTGACCCCGGGCATCGATCTCGCCTCGCGCGGCAGCGCCACGATCGGCGGCATGATCTCGACCAATGCCGGCGGCATCCTCGCCTTCCGCAACGGCGTGATGCGCCACCAGGTGCTCGGCCTCGAGGCCGTGCTGCCGGACGGCACGGTCTTCAGCGACATGACGGAAGTGGTGAAGACGAGCGCCGGGCCGGACATGAAGCAGCTGCTGATCGGTGCCGAAGGCGCCTTCGGCTTCGTTACCCGTGCCGTCCTTCGCCTGGAGCCGGTGCGGCCGCACCGCGCCACCGCCCTTCTCTGCGTGCCGGATGCCGGTTCGGCGCTCAGGATCGTCGACGGTCTGCTGCGGTGCCCCGGCGCCCAGCTCGAGGCTGCCGAACTGATGTGGCGCCGCTTCTTCCTCGACAGCGCCCGCACGCACGGTTTCGATCTCGGCTGGCTGGAGGGCGACGCGGCCGCGGTCCTGCTCGTCGACCTGTCGGCCGAAACGGTGGAGCGGGCGACCGCCGAACTGGAGGCGAGCCTGGAGACCCTCTGGTCCGATGCGGGGATCACGAGCGGCATCGTCGCCCAGTCGCTCGACCAGGCCCGGCGCTTCCGCGATCTGCGCGAGGTGTCGGACTTCATCTATCGCCTGCATCCGGATGCGCCGTCCTTCGACGTGTCGCTGCCGCAGGGCGCGCTCGATCGCTATGTCGCGGCGCTCGATGCGCGGCTCGCAGCGCTCGGGCTCGAAGCCTATGTCTACGGCCATATCGCCGACGGCAACCTGCATGTCTCCGTCTTCGGCGAAGGCGCCCCGGACGCCGCGATGCGCGATCCGATCGAGGACGCCGTCTATGCGGGGATCGGCGAGACGGGCGGGAGCTTTTCGGCCGAACACGGCGTCGGCCTCGAGAAACGGCGCGCCTATCTGGCGCAGGGCAACGCGGCGCGCCGTGCAATGGCGCAGGCTTTAAAGCGGACGCTCGATCCGAAGGGCATCTTCAACAGGGGCAAGGTTCCGTTCTGACGGCTGCGGCTGCGGCGGAGACAGGTGAAAGGAAAGACGATGGATCTCGGCATCACGGGAAAACGTGCGCTGGTGCTCGCCTCCTCGCGCGGGCTCGGCAAGGGCATCGCCACGGCGCTTGCGGCCGAAGGAGCGGACGTGCTGCTCTGCGGCCGCAGCGCGGAGACGCTGGCCGCCAATGCCGAGGCGATCAACGCGCGCGGCGCCGGTCGGGCCGACTGGGTGGAGGCGGACCTGACGGACGCGGCCGCCGTCGATGATCTCGCCCGGGCCGTCGACGGGGCGCTCGGCGGGCTCGACATCCTCGTCAACAATTCCGGCGGCCCGACGCCGGGATCGACCGAGGCCATGAGCGGCGAGACGCTGATGCTCTATTTCCAGTCGATGGTGCTGCGCCAGATCGCGCTCGCCAACCGCTTCCTGCCGGCGATGAAGGCGCAGCGCTGGGGCCGCATCCTGACCGTCGCCTCCTCGGGCGTCATCGAGCCGATCCCCGGCCTCGCCCTCTCCAACACGCTGCGCCCGGCGCTCGCCGGCTGGTCGAAGACGCTCGCCGCCGAGGTCGCCGAATTCGGCATCACCACCAACCTGCTGCTTCCCGGCAGCATCCTGACGGACCGGCTGACGAGCCTCGACCGGGCCGCGGCGGAACGCAGCGGCCGGCCGGTGGAGGAGATCACGGCGCAGTCGGAACGGGCGATCCCGGCGCGGCGCTACGGCACCGTCGAGGAATTCGCCGCCGTCGCCGCCTTCCTCTGCAGCGCGCGCGCGAGCTACGTCACCGGCACGCTGGTGCGCTGCGACGGCGGCGCGGCACGGTCGCTCTGACGGCCGGCGGCGGTACAACCCGCGAGCCTCACCCCTCGATGCGCTTCAGCCGCGCAAGGTCATGATCGACATGGCTCATCATGGCCTTCTGCCGTTGTGACATCTGCCCGGCCTGGTCCATCACCTCGCTGATCTTCTTGAAACTGTCGAAGAGCGTGCCGAGTTGTTCCAGGATCTGGCCGTATCCATCCTGGGCGCCCACCAGTTTCCGTTCGGAAAGCTGGATGTGGTTGCCGAGGATGCCGATCGAGGCCTCGACCTGAGCGAGCGATTCCCGGCTCTTGTCGAGCGTTTCCTTCGTGCTGGTCGCGAGGTTGCGCACCTCGTTGGCGACGATCGCGAAGGCGCGGCCCGCCTCGCCGGCCCGCGCCGCCTCGATGGTGGCGTTGAGCGACAGCAGGTTGGTCTGCATGGTGATCTTGTCGATGACGCCGACGATATCATTCAGACGCTGCGTCATCGATGCGACCTTGCGGAACTCCTCTTCCAGCAGACCCTGCTGATCGTTGACCGAGACCGCCGCGATCCGCCCTTCCATGTCGGTACGCATCCCGTCGACGCTGTTGCGGATATGGTCCGTCTGGCCGATGACCTGGTCGATCTGCCCCGTGAAACCGAGGGTCTGGTCGATGAAGCCGGTCAGGCGGCCGATGACCTTCTTGCGCATGTCGTTGACGAGTTGCTGGCGCTTCAGTTCGGACTGCGTGAAGTAGCGGGCAAAACGCGCGTAGTGGATCGGAAACTCGTCGACATAGGGATCGTGGAACGTCTCCCCCGCCTCCACCTTGAAGAAGACGACCGCCGTCAGCGTCTGGTTGACATTGATGCCGAAAAGTTCGCCGAAGGTCGAGAAGCCTGCGGTCGCGATGCCGCCCCAGAGCTGGTCGAGCTGTCGGAGCGCACGGCCGTTGCCGAGGCGCCGCAGAATACAGTCGTTGAGGATCGCCGCCACCGGCTGCGGCTTGTCGCGGAAAAACCGCTCCATGTCCCGCCGGGTCTGCTCGGCAAAGTCGGTCGCGCGCACGAGATGCAGCTCGTCGCCCGGATTGACATCGCAATAGAAGCTGACGACGCCGTTCCTGTGGTCGATGTCGGCCACCGAGCGCACATAGAGTTCGCCATTCATCCTGAGCGCGAAGGCATGCCCTTCGAGCTTCGCCTTCAGCTCTTCCGGCCGGCAGCCCATCAGCGCGCACATTGCCTCGACGATCGGTACGATCTCGACCGATTCGACGTCGACGGCAGCCGTCACCTGGCGCTTTTCCGGCCTTGCCTCGATGACGACCAGCGACTTGCCCGTCGCGACGAAGTTCTGGCTCTTGAGCACCGCATAGCGGCTGCCCCTGGCGACCTTGACGAAGGCGATGACCGCGTGGTTTTCCAGGATCCTTTCGCCGTCGAAGACATAGGTATTGGCGAAATCGAGCTTGCCCCCGGCCGATCCCCCGACGAAGAGGCACGGAAACCGGCCGCTCTCATAGATCGCCTCCATGAAGTAGTTCTCCGAGGCCGAAAGACCGTCGATCACGGCGAGTGCGATCGTGTCCTCGCAGCGGATGTCGAACGGAACCTGGATGCGGGAAAGCTCGTCGACCAGTTGTGCGACGCGCTGGGCGCGCGGCTTGTTCGGCCGGCCGCCGCGAATGTCCTCATTGGCGAGCGGAACGGCCTGGATCGATACGGCGTCGATGACATCCGGCCCGAAGATCTGCAGCACCACGTTGTCCCAGGGTCCATCGGCCGGGCAATAGAGCGGCTGGTTGCGCATCTCCTCGCCGAGATTGCAAAGCTCGCCGGCCGTCGTCGTTGCGAGGAGGGGCAGCCCGCCGCATGCCTGCCTGATCCGGCCGCAGACCGCCGCGAAATCGACATGCGGGGAGACATAGGCGAGAACCAGCCGGGCCGGACGGCCGGAAAACGTCCAGGCATCCGCCGGCAGCCCGTCAAGCCGGGAGTTCGTGCGCAGAACGCGGCTTGCTTCATAGGACGGCGGGCCTGGCTGTGTCTCAACGACGTCGACATCGATATTGGTTTCGGCAGCGAAGCGATCGCCGGCCGGCCGTATCGGCGTCACCTGCGGCACCGGATCAGCCCGCCGGTCCACTGCCTGCCGTTTCAACAACGAGAACATCACGCATCCCCTGCATCAAAAGTCGACAAGACGATGGGTGACAATCTTTAATATTCGCTAAATGCGAACAACTAACTTATTGATTTATATTGTATTTTTGACATTTATCAATTCTCCTGCGCTTTCGCTGCGCGCGGCGCGCCGCTTCCGGCAGACAACGACCCGCCTCTTCGGGTCGAAATGTCCCGCGCCCGCCGCCGGACTGAAGAGCCCGACCACGCAACGCCCCCCGCGTGCCGGCAGAGCAGGGGAATCGCATTTGAAAAAAGTTGTGGCGGATTGATTTGAGATGGATTCTGTAGGGAGCTCTTTTGTTGGAGCT
>NZ_JAKGBU010000107.1 GCF_021555155.1 Rhizobium alarense | reverse complement strand
AAATTTGTTCGTCGTCTTGCTTGTCATAGACCCTACTTCTCACGAGTTGGGGTCTCCGGCAAACCCGGCGCGGTTCATTACCGAGTCGGCGATCGACGCCATGAGCCTCGCCGCCTTCGAAGGGCTGCGAGAGGGCAGTCTCTATCTGAGCACCGGCGGAGGATGGTCGCCGGCGACGGAAGCTGCAGTTCGTGTGCTCGCCTCGCGCCCCGGTGCTCAGCTCTTCGCCGCCACGGATGCCAACAGCCAGGGCGAGACCTTCGCCGGCCGTCTGCGCGGCACCGCCTCAGATGTCGGCTGCAACTGGTTTCGCCTGACGCCGCCGGCCGAGGATTGGAATGACGCCCTGCGAGCGCGGGAAGAGGAAAGGAGAATGGAAGGAAGGAGAGGCGGCCGTAAGCCGCACACGGAACGCAAGGATGCCGGTCGGGTGTTGATGAAGGAAATCCTCGCCCTCGTCCAGCTTCAACAGGAGGGGGAGATTCAAATCGCATCGATCGGCGGTTTTGATCTCATCTATGAGGGCGAGCGCTTCGGCCAGGGCGACAGTTACCACTATCAGTCCCTACTCCAGCGCACCGGCGGGATCCAAGAGATCGAGCTGGCCGTGACCGTCACGCCGCTTGGCGCGATCTCCCGGCTCGAGCACGCGCTCGGCGGGTTCGAGAAAGAACGGGAGCGCTATCGCCAGCGGCTGGAGGAGCACCAGCGGTGGCTTTCGTCCTATCAGTCCCGGTAAGGTGGCGCCTTCGCCTTCGCGGACGAACTGGCTGAGAAGCGCCGGGCGCTGCGAGAAGTGGAGGAAGCGTTGGCCAAATCCGCCCGCGATGATGCCGAAGCTGAGCGGATCGCAGCTTAGCCCGCCTGCTGACGCTCCTCCTTGAGCAGGCCGCCTATGCGTCAGTTGTGAGATTCAGCCGATAGCGTGTTGCTTTGCGCTCGCCGGTGCGCAGCAACGCTCCTTTCTCGACCAGGTCGGAGAGATCACGGGTGATTGTGGAAGGCGGAGCGCCGGTCATCGTCGCGTAGTTGCCGGCGCTCAAGCCCCCCGTGAATCCTTCAGGACCCTCGGCCAGCATACGCAGCAGCACTTTTTCCTGTCGCTCGTTCAACGCGCCATGCAACCTGTCCATGAAGCGCGTCTTTTCGATCAGGAAGCGGACCAAGTCGTCCGCTGATTTCTGGGCTTCGAGCGCCCGATCCGCAAACCATGAGAGCCAATCATCTATAACGAGCGTGGTGCTCGCTGCCTCCAGCATGGCGTAATAGTCCTTGCGATGCCTCAGCAGCGATTTCGACAAGGCACTGAAGGTTGGCGTCGAAACCGCCCGTGCAAGCGCGCTTTCGGCGATCGCACGGCCGATACGGCCATTGCCGTCCTCAAAAGGATGGATGCTCTCGAACCACAGATGCGCGATGCCGGCACGGGTGAGGGCGGCAAGCGGCTCCGGCCCTTCCGGAGAGGTCAGATCAAGCCATTTGAGAAGGCTGCCCATCTCGGCGGCCAGGCGATCGGATGGAGGTGCTTCGAAGTGTACGCGCTGGCGGCCGAATGCGCCTGACACGATCTGCATCGGTTCGTCGTGGAGACGATAGCCGCCGATATCGGCGATGTCGCGGCGGCCGTTCATGACCATCCGGTGCCATTCGAACAGCCGCTCCTTGGTGATGGGGGCAAGCGGGTGGCGGTAGAGGTCCGCCATCATCTCTGCAATACCTGCCTCTGCCGGCCTGCTGCGGAAAGCGGACGCGGACATTCCAAGCTGCCGCCGAAGGGACGATTGCACGCTGTCGCGATCGAGGACTTCCCCTTCGATCGCCGATGTGCTCAACGCATTGGAGCTGAGCAGCTCGATCACAACGTCCTCGCGGTCATTTTTCCCCAGATGGCGCATGGTGCCGACGGCGATAGCCGCATTCTCAACGAATGCTTGCTCCCTGACCCGCAGCAGATCGCGGTTCCATTCGAAATCCGGCCACCTCTCCAATTCCCAATTCCATGCCATAAGCGATAAACCTCATATTTATCGCCCACAATGACGCAATAATGTGAGCGATAAAAGCTATTTGTTTCGCTCGTCATTGGCTCGGATGTCTCCGAGCGGCTGGACGTGATCCCTGCGCAGTTCCGCGTCCTCGTCACGCGCCGTCCCAAATATGCGTGCCGTGCCTGCACCGACGGCGTCGTTCAGGCTCCGGCACCAGCACGGCTAATCCAGGCGGGACTGCCAACGGAAGCAACCGTCGCCCATATGCTGGTTTCCAAATATGCCGATCATTTGCCGCTTTATCGGCAAGCGTAGATCGTGAGCCGCCAGGGTATTATACGCCGCCTCGCTGACCTCGACTCTTTGGCCTTCCCAAAACGCGGTGAAGCTGAATCTCTGGGGCAAGCCGGAGGTTTACGATGCGACCAGGGATTTCGTTGCGTGAAGATTTTGATGGAGAACGTCTGCGGCGTCTGGCGCGGCAGACGAAGGACGCAGCCCAGGCACGACGTCTGTTGGCACTGGCGTCGATCTACGACGGCGGCTCGCGTTCCGATGCCGCCCGCCTCGGCAATGTGACCCTGCAGATTGTCCGGGACTGGGTCATGCGCTTTAACGAACGCGGCCCTGAAGGGCTGATCAATGGCAAGGCTCCCGGTCAGCAGTCGCGGTTGAACGATCAGCAGCGTGTGGCCCTGGCGCAGGCCATCGAGCGTGGGCCGACACCCTATCTCGACGGCGTTGTTCGCTGGCGTCTGTGCGATCTGGCGCAATGGCTTTGGGAAGAGTTTCGCGTTTCGGTGAGCGAGCAAACGCTGAGCCGTGAAGTCCGGGCCATGGGCTATCGCAAGCTGGCTGCCCGGCCCAAACATCACGCTCAAGACCCTCAAGCCAGCGAGGATTTTAAAAAAGCTTCCCCGCCGCAGTGGCCGAGATTGCCGCCGGAGCAGCCCGAGGAAAACGGATAGAAATCTGGTTTCAGGATGAGGCCCGTATCGGACAGAAGAACAAGATCACGCGCCGTTGGGCCAGACGCGGAACACGGCCTTCAGCATCACGCGATCAGCGCACAAGGTCGGCCGACATCTTCGGCGCAATCTGCCCGAAGCTCGGCAAGGCGGCGGCGCTGGTCATGCCCTGGTGCGATACCTATGCCATGATCCAGCACTTGGCAGAAATCTCCCGTCATGTTGCCGATGACGCGCACGCCATCCTCATCATGGATCAGGCAGGCTGGCACATGTCCAACAATCTCGTCGTCCCCGGCAACATCACCATCCTGCCATTGCCGCCGAAGTCACCGGAGCTGAACCCGGTCGAAAACCTCTGGCACTTCATGCGCGACAACTGGCTCTCAAACCGAGTCTTCAAGTCCTACGAAGACATCGTCGATCATTGCTGCGATGCCTGGCGAAAGCTCGAAAGCCAGCCTTGGCGCATCATGTCTATCGGGCGCAGAGAATGGGCCAATGAGTTTTGATCAGTGAGGGGGCGTATAAGGTCTCTGGCGAAAGGATTCCTGGGCATCGATGACAAGCAGCGCGGCTTTTTGTTCGGACATTTCTCGTACTCCTGAAGTTTGAGGATAGCCGAGAATAGCCCTGCTGATACAGGGTAAAAGCACCCCGCTGGACGAATGGCGGACATATCCGGCCATTATCGGCGGCACCGGACGTGCCCGTCCAGGGCCGCATCGTTTGCGGACCTATCAGTGGCAGCAGTTCTCCCTTTAGGTCTTGAAAAGGATATGAACCCCCGCCCCTCTTGAAGCTTGTACGCGCCAATCGCTGTAGGATCAGGAACCGACACAATCAACGCGCTTCACGACCGTTAGCTACCACAATCCTCCCGCGGCATTCCTCGAGAGAAATCGTCACGCCGTGTTTTTGTGAACGGACCGCCAAATCCTCAATCATCTCGATTGCAAGCCTTTTCGGAGCTGGAACCGGAACGATCCGCTCATGATAGTTGTCGGTTTCCAGCCTCTCACCGCCAATCACAATGGGATGAAGGTCGATCGATTGGAGTTTGGCGCTTTCGTCGAAGCGGCATGTCGCGACAACGCTCTTCCAAACATCCGGCGCGCTCCACACCACTTCGCCCTCATTGAGATGGAAGAGAAAATTGCCAAGCCCAAAGAAGATCGGCGCGCCGCGATAGATTTCGATGGGCTGTAGGACCGGAGCGCCATGGCTGACGAACATTCTCGCGCCGGCGTCAACACAAGCACACGCAAGCGACTGAACCCACGTGGGAACCTCCCGCCAGTTCGGCTCCCAATGATGATGGTGGAGGTAGGCGATGACGAAGGCGCCCTCCGCAGCGGCCTGACGGATCTTCGAGAGGTGACCTTGCAGGCTCGCCTCGTCCACCAAGATCCGGCGCCTGTTCTGCGAGGAGCGGCAAAAAATCGTTCCGTAAAAATCGATCTCGTCAGCCGATTGAAGTTCAGGCGGATCGTGCGGCTGGGCATAGTTACCCCGTTCCATCGGACTACTTTGGAAGGCCTCTTGAATGGCGGTCAGGCTGGCAAACACCGTGGGCTCGATCTCGAATCGTCTCGAGACCTCGAGCCCGTTCACGCCGGGTCTTGCAGGACGTCGGTCTGTCGCATCGGCCGCATACATGGTCGCCGGGCCAGGTCCGGCGTCCATGGCAACGAGCGCCACTTGCCTTGTGCCGAAGGTTTTCGTTCCCGGCCGGCGCGCATCCGCGGCATTGATGCCGATGCCAGCGTGAAGGAACGCTCTCTCAGCCACTTCTTCCAGAGTCGACAGAACGCCGGGAGGACCGAGGTCGAAGGCGTGATTGTTGGAGAGCGACAGAGCGTTGAAGCCGATGTCCTTCAGCGAGTCCAGCACCACGGGCGCCGAACAGCCGAAGTAGGAACCTTTCATCGGCCATCCGCCGTGCCGGCCGAAAATCGTCGTCTCGAAATTCGTGAAAGCGATATCAGCCTGCCTGATTAGCGCCTTGATCGCGGCAAATCCATCGTCCGAGACCTGCCGAACATCATGATGAATCAGAGATTGCCCGGTCAGGGCGAGCGTGAACGGTGAAGACATAGTGGCATACCTTGGAGATGAATTCAGGGGGGCGGGCGGCCGTTAGGCCGCCGGAAGTCGCTTGGGTGTTGTCACTTGGCGAGCTGCGGGGAAATATCCACGCCGAACCACTTTTGGCTAATCCTGCCAAGGGCGCCCTCATTGACGCTCGCTTCGATAGCCTTGTCGAAGGCTTTTGCAAGATCGGTATCCTCCTTGCGAAGACCGACACCGACGCCCGGGCCCCAGGTGCCGCCGGAAAGCTCCGGGCCGAAGAATTCGACCGCCTTCCCCTCCGGCGTGTCGAGAAACTGCTTCCAGACCAAACGGTCTCCCAAGCCTCCGTCGATTCGCTCGGAGGTGAGGTCGAGCTTGAGGTTCTCCTGACTGTCATAGCTGCGCACCTCCGCAACATCGCCGAAGAGTTCCTGGACGACCGCCTCCGAATTGGACGAGCGAAGGACGCCGAGGGTTCGGCCTGTCAGGCTTTCTCTCAGATTTTCGATGGTCTCCTTCTTCGTGTCGTCGATATCCGTCAGATTCAGCTTCGCTTCGATGTCACTGGGCGGCAGGCCGAGAGCCCGGCGCATGACGATCTGGTTCGGCGCCACCGCATAGGGAATGGAGAAGGAGATTGATTTCTTGCGTTTTTCGGTGATCGACATGCCCGCCATGATTGCATCGTACTTCTTCACCAGAAGGCCGGGGATGATGCCGTCCCAATCCTGGGCGACGAAGGTGCATTGCAGTTTCATCCGGGCGCAGAGCTCGTTGCCGACGTCGATGTCGAAACCGACGAGCGCGCCGTTTTCGTCGATATAGTCCCACGGCGGCGAGGCCCCTTCCGAGGCAATGGTGATCGCCGTACGCTCCCCGCCATGGGCAAGGCCGGCGACGAGCAGGAACGCCGCGATGGTGCAAGTCAGATGTCGTTTCATGCTATTCCCCTTCTTCTTGGTTCGGATTCGATTGTGGTGCGACGTCTATCCGCCGCAGGCTCTCCCGCAGGCCGCAGCCGACGCCCGTTTCGTCCGTGTTCCAGGCTTCTGCGAGCTCCGGCAGCGTAATGCGGTCCGCGCGGGAAGAGCCGAGCAGAACCGCTTCATCCCCGAGCGTCGCTTCGGGAATATTCGTGACATCGATGCGAAGATGTTCGAGGTGGATGGGCGGGATGATGGGCGCACGCCGTCCCCTGACGAGCACCGAGGCCGAGGAACCGAGGTTGCGCGGCACCCCATGCCCCCAACCGATCCCCAGCACCGCCAGACGCATGGCCGGGTGGTATCCCGGCAGGCCCGGAGGCGCCCCCATACTGTCATGGCATGTCTTGAGCGCGACAATACGTGCCTTGATCGCCGACAGGGCCAGGCGGGTGGGCAGGGCTCGGCGGCCGGTGCGAGAACGGGTCAGTCCGAAGAGGAGCGCACCAGGATCGACCGCATCCATGTCGAATTCCGGATGGCTAAGCAGGCTTTCGCTGCTTGAGACCATGACGGTTGCGGGAAGCCGCCCCTCCGCCTTCAGCCCTTCGATAAGCGGCGTCAGGCGTGCAACCTGGGCCGATGTGGAGGAACCGGCGTCACCGAATTCGCTGAGATGGGCATAAAGGCCGTCAACGGCGACATTGCTTTCCGAGGTGCACAAATCCATCAGACGCCGGAGGTTGCAAGGAGCCACGCCGCCGCGCCAAAAGCCCAGATCGACCTTCACGAAAACCTTGAGCGACGCGCCCGTCGCAAGCCAGCTGGCCAGATCCTCTTCGCCGGAAATCGAAATCGTCAGATCGAGATCGCGGACAAGATCGACAGCGTTTGGGCCAATGCCCGGATACAGGAGGATGGGTCTTCCTGGCGCCGCTTTTCGGACGGCCAGAGCGTCGGCGATCGACACCACGCCAAAGGCGTCGACACCCTCAGCGGACAGGAGGGCCGCAACCTTCCCCGCCCCGCATCCATAGGCATCCTGCTTCAGGCAGGCGAAGATTTTTGTGCCAGGGGCGATTGCCGCCCGGATGGCGCGGTAATTAGAGGCGATAGCCGACAGGTCGATTTCGCGCCAGGCAGCCTCGCAGAGTGGCGATGGGTTTTGACGGAGACTATTGTTCATGGGCCACCTGCTGTAGAGCGACCCGGTGCGCGTGTGTTTTGGCGCGCGGGGCGCAATTCAACCGGGCCTCCAGCGCGTGGAAGAAGCTGGTCAAGAGGAAAGTCAGGCCGAGATAGAGCACACCGGCGGCAATGAAGATCTCGTAGGGTGCAAACGTTTCCGAGACCAGCTGTCGCGAAAGGCCGGTTATCTCCAGCAAGGTCACGGTGCTGGCGAGCGACGTCGCTTTTACGAGACTAATAACCTCGTTGGCATAGGACGGAAGAACGCTTCTAAAAGCGATCGGGAAGATAATTCGGCGCTTGATCTGCAATGGCGACATGCCGACCGCCTGCGCGGCCTCGATCATGCCGGTCGCCACAGCCTGGATTCCGCCCCGAAAAATCTCCGTCGTGTAGGCAGCGCCGTTCAGGGAAAAAGCCAGCAGGCAGCACCAGAAAGAATCGCGCAGCAGGACCCAGAGGACGCTCGAGCGAATAGCACCGATCTGGCCGAGGCCGTAGTAGATAATGAAAAGCTGGACAAGCAGCGGCGTGCCGCGAAATACGTAGGTATAGGCGAGCACAGGCAGAGAGAGCCACGTCCGAGACGACGCTCGGATGAAGGCCAGGGGCACCGCGAGGACGAGGCCCGCTAGGAGCGATGCGAATGTCAGGAGGAGCGTCAGCGGAATGCCGCTGGCGAGCGTTACCGTGCTGGTGAGGAGGAGCGTTATGTCCATGATGTGGCCCCTCACCGTCCCGGAACGGCGAAACGCCGTTCGAGGAGGTTGAAGATCACCAGCGCAAGGCTGGTCAGCGTGAGATAGAGGGCCGATGCGGCGAGATAGAACGTCAGCGGCGCCCGTAGTGAGCCCGCGCCGATGGCGACGACCCGCATGATGTCGGTCAGCCCGACGATCGAGATCAGCGACGTTTCCTTGACGAGGGAGATCCATTGGTTCGCAAGGGCCGGCAGGGCGATACGCAGCATCTGAGGAAGGATGACCAGCAGCCAGGTCTGCCATGGATGCAGCCCCAGCGAGCGGGCCGCCTCGATCTGTCCCGACGGTATGCTGAGCACCGCGCCTCGGAAAATTTCTGCCGCATAGGCGCCGAAGACGACGGTGAGTGACACGACCCCGGCGAGGAACGCGTTGACCTCGACATAGCGACCGAAGAAGGCGCTGATAGCGACCGTTCCACCGAAATAGATCAGCAGGATGATGATGAGCTCAGGCACGCCGCGAATGATCGTCGTGTAGAAGCCGACGGCGAGGCTTATGGCCTTCCACCGCGACAGTCGCCCTGCCGCGGCAAACAATGCGAGCGCCATGCCGAGCGCGCCGCTGACAAGCGCCAGCAGTATCGTCGTCTTCAATCCATTGACGAACTGCACCACAAAACCGTCCATGCGCGACGTCCTTCTATCGATGTGAGACGAGAAAGCCGCGAAGACGGCTGGAGACGGGAGAGGAGAAGAATTCCTGCGGCGGGCTTTCCTCCTCAATCAACCCCTGATGCATGAAGGCTGCCCGTGTCGATACCTCGCGCGCGAAGGCGAGTTCGTGGGTGACGATCACCATGGTGCGCCCCTCCCCCGCAAGTGCTGCCATGACGCGCAGCACCTCGCCCACCAGTTCCGGATCGAGCGCCGAGGTCGGCTCGTCGAAGAGCAGCACGCGCGGCTCCATCGCAAGCGCACGGGCGATCGCCACGCGCTGCTGCTGGCCGCCGGAAAGATGGCGCGGATAGGCGTCCGCCTTATCCGAGAGCCCGACCTTGGCGAGGTAGTGACGCCCGAGATCGGCGGCAGCATTGCGCAGGATTCCCTTTACGAGGACGGGGCCTTCCGTGACATTTTCAAGCGCCGTCTTGTGAGGCCAGAGATTGAAGCTCTGGAACACCATGCCCATGGAAGCCCGCACCCTTCGGACCTGCCGATGGTCGAGGATGCCGGCCTGCCCGCCCTGCTGCGATGCGGCCCGGATCGCCAGCTTCTCGCCATGCACCCAGATGTCGCCGCGATCGGGAACGGTCAGGAGATTGAGGCACCGGAGAAGCGTGCTCTTGCCTGAACCGCTGCTGCCCAGGATAGAGAGGATCTCACCGGGCCGGACGGTGAGATCGACGCCCCGCAAAACATCGTTTTCGCCGAGCCGCTTTTCGATGCGCTCGGCGCGAATGCCGTGTGCCGGCACCTGGTCCACCAACGCTTCACGCATCGTCCCATATCCTCGCGGTAAACGTCCTGCCGCCTGCGCAAGGCACGCCGAATGCTGGACACCACAACGCCCTTGCTGCGCGCATGGAGCGGCACCACCCTTTCGCTTTCGATTTTCGATGTATCGGAACACCTTGTGTTCCGGGGACGCCGGATGTCTGTCGGAGCGGCGTTGTGAACTCACAATTGCCTGCCGCCTTCACGGCGTCAATTTATAAGCGAGATTATTTTTCGATAAGCCAGGATTATATAGATAGCTGCCATTCCACCTGAAGTGAGGGCTCCGCGGCATGATGGTATAAGTTGATCTTTGCAGATACAGGGCTACAATCGGCGTGCCGCAGGGGGACCAGCATCATGGTAGAAATCGCAGGAACAGGCGTCACGCTCCGCCAGCTTCAGATCCTGCGCGAGGTCGTCAGGACAGGCTCGGAGCGGGCGGCAGCAAAGGCACTCAACATCACCCAGCCTGCGGTCAGCCAGCAGATCAAGCAGTTGGAGGCCCTGCTCAGCGTGCAATTGTTCGTACGCGACAAAGGGCGGCTCCTTCCGACAGCCCAGACGATGACGCTTTTTCGGGATGCGGATGCGACTTTCGTGCAGATGGAAAGAATTGCAAAAACTGTCGCCTCTCTCCAAGGCATCGACAGCGATACGATCGGTATCGCAGCGCCTCATGTTTTCTCGCTTCGGCTCCTTCCCGACGCCATCCGCATGCTAAGGTCGCGCCACCCGGTCGCGGCGGTCCACCTCAAATCCGGCACCTACCGGGAGGTGACCGACCATGTGCTAGAGGGTCGGGCGGATCTCGGACTTGGTCGCCTGCCGCTGGACGAAAACGTTTTTGATTGGCGCCCGGTGGCCACGGCGACCAATGTCTGCATTTTCCATCCAGATCATCGGTTCGCCCAAAAGGACATGATCCGGCCTGAAGACCTGGTCGGCGAACCGCTTGCAGATATCGAACCGCAGATGCAATCTCACCTTATGAGCGAAAACGCGATGCGGTACATGGGCGCGGAGCCGCATCTCGCCATCCAGGTGGATGTGATCGGCCAGGAGGTCAGCTTCGTCGCAGCAGGCCTGGGCATTTCAAGCAGCAACACCTTCGCCGCCCGGCAGGTCACTTGCTTCAATGTCGAAATCCGCCCCTTCGAGCCAAGCGCCCTCTATCATTACGTTGTGTTCTGGCAAAAGGGCCGGCATCTTGGCCCGATGTCTCAGGAAGCCGTGAACGTCCTAGTCGAGTGCGCACGTTAGGCCGAAGTACCGGCTGGCGTGGAGACGCTCGATCGCCGGTCTTGAAGAGTGGTTGATAGCCCATCAGGCCGAACTCGCTGCACCGCTCGCCACGCTTCGCGTTCTGATCTCAGACCCCGCCATTCCACAAAACCGGTTCAACTGGACGAACGGTCCTGTCCTGCCCGCAACCGAAGCCAATGTCACTTCTATCGGCTATCAATGGTTCCAGGACGCCATCCATAAAGAGCGGGGTTGATTTGCTTCGGATGGGCCAGGCGGTGTCCGGCACAGAGCTTTCATCTGCGCCAATGCTGCAGCCACAACCCAGCGTTCTTTCCGAAATGCAGCATGCAAGTGTTCAGCGGCGACCACGACGCCAAAGCTCCGACTTGGACCTGGATAGACGAGATGTCGTCACCGAATGGCACGGCAATTCGTTCGAAGGGGCATATGCCGAGACCGCGTTGTCCGGGACAATCGTAACGGCCGAGGCAGCTGCTTTTGCGATGACCGCTCGCGATATGGACGAGGAGGCGCTTGCGAACACGGCGGCCACGCTCGGCAAGGCCATCAGCGATGCGATGTTGGAAGTGTTTGATAGCTTGGTTTTGAGTAGCGGTTGGTGGAGCGACAAGCGGGGTCACTGCCAATATTTTGATATAAATTTTGGTCAGTAGGTCGGAGTCCGCCGACCTTCTCGTTCTCTTGCAAACTGTCAGAAACTTGCATATATTTCTGACAGGAGAAGTACCATGCATAAACTGACCTCGCAAATTATGAGCCATGCTGAACGACTGCCGGAAGGATCTGCGCTTTCCGCCAAGAGCTTTCTGCATCTCGGAAATCGTGCTGCCCTGGACCAGGCTTTTTCGCGACTGGCCGAGCGCGGCGAGCTCGTCCGGGCCGGCCGCGGCATCTATATGCGGCCGGTCAAAAGTCGTTTTGGCAACCGGCCGCCGACCGTCGAACAGGCAGTTGAGGCAGTGGCGCAGCAACGCGGCGAGGTCATCGTCTCAAACGGCGCCGCCGCGGCGAATGCCCTGGGCCTGACCACCCAGGTCCCGGTCCGCTCCGTCTACCTGACATCCGGCCGCAGCCGGACGATGGACCTTGGAAAGCAGACGGTCGAGTTCAAGCATGTGCCTCGCTGGCAATTGGCCTTGGCCGATCGGCCCGCCGGCGTGGCGGTCCGTGCGCTCGCCTGGCTTGGGCCGGAGAAAGCCGATGAAGCTCTGTCGAGGATCAAGCGAAAGCTGCCGCCGGACGAGTTCGGCGAGTTGGTAGCAGCAGCGCCAAAGTTCCCCACCTGGCTGGCAAGAAGCGTGGGAAAGGCCGCGCATGGTTGATGTATTCCTGACCTTGTCAAAGGACGACCGACGCGAAGCTTTGGCCGTGGCAGCCGACCGCACCGGACGGCCCATTCATCTGCTCGAAAAGGATGTCTGGGTCGTCTGGACGCTGCAGACGCTCTATTCGTCCAAGCTCGGCGAGCATCTCGTCTTCAAGGGCGGCACCTCGCTCTCGAAAGCTTACGGCGTTATCAAAAGGTTCTCCGAGGATGTGGATCTGACCTACGATATCAGGGCTTTGGCGCCGGATTTGGTCGGCGACAATAATGAGGCGCTACCGAAAACCCGCAGCGAGGAGAAACGCTGGACGAGCGAAGTGCGAAAGCGGCTTCCGGTCTGGGTGTCGGAGTCGGTTCAGCCAGTTATCGCCGGCGCGCTGCGCGATCAATCTCTTCCGGCGGCAATCCGCCTCGAGAGCGATACGCTCTACCTGGACTATGAAGCGGTGAGCAGCGGATCCGGCTACGTCGCTCCGAGCGTCATGCTCGAGTTCGGAGCACGGTCGACCGGCGAGCCAGCCAGCATGCGCGACGTAAACTGCGACGCCTCAGGTCAGGTCGATGATGTCGAATTTCCGAAAGCGAGTCCCCGCGTCATGCACGCCGAGCGGACGTTCTGGGAAAAAGCGACTGCGATCCACGTCTTCTGTCTGCAGGAGCGCCTCCGCGGCGATCGGTTTGCACGTCACTGGCACGACGTTGTCCGGATGGACGATGCTGGCTTTGCCGAGGCGGCATTCAAGGATCGAGAGCTTGCCAACGCGGTGGCGAAACACAAATCTATGTTCTTTGCGGAAAAGGCAGCCGACCGCTCGCCCATCGACTACGCCGCAGCCGTCAACGGCAATCTGGTTCTGACACCGTCCGGAGAAGGTCTTCGTGCGCTCGGCGAGGATTACGAGCGCATGGTCGACGACGGTTTGCTGCTCGGCGATTCCGAGCCGTTCGAGCACCTGATCGAGCGATGCGCACAAATTCAGGCGCACGCCAACGAAACCGACACGTCAAAATAGCCGATTGCAGGCGGACAGCCGAAGGACGCCGACCTGCGGGTCTTTTCCATGCATGCGCCAGAGGTCGAATGCATCGGCAAGGGCAAGGCGCACAAGCCGTATGAATTCGGCGTCAAGGTCTCCGTCGCCACCACGCTCAACCGCTCGAAGGGCGGCCAGTTCGTCACCCATGTCCAGGCGCTACCCGGAAAACCCTATGACGGCCACACACTCGAAACCGTCATTCCGGCCATCGAGCGCCAGGTCGGCGCGACGCTCACGCGCATCGTCCTCGACGCCGGCTACAAGGGCCACAACGCCCCGCCAAGCCATCGCTTCAAGGTCTATACCGCAGGCCAGAAACGTGGGCTGACTGCATTCGCAGTCAGCGCTCGAGCGCTATCTTTACGGCTATAAGCATCCTGCGGCGTTCGATAGTGAAGGCAAGCTCGTCATCTCCCCTGTGCGGATTGAACAGCACCAATGGGGCGATAAAATCATTCCGTCAGGTTTTTTCAGGCTACCAGGGTCCGAGCATGTCAGCGCGGTCATCACCAGCAATGCTGGCACGATCGCCAAATTCAACCGGCTCGGCATCCTCGGCAAGTTCGGCTCACAGAATGTGCTGGCTATCCGCGATGGGCCAGATGGTGGATCATAATCCCAATGCAATCTTTCCGAAGTTTTTTCGTGTCGTCGTGAATTCTCCAGGCTATGAGGAGGATTGGATCGAAGGGGTGAGTGTCTTTCATAACCCGAACGCTATAGTCCCATTGCCGATGGAAATGTTACCGGGGGCCGCCCACCACTACTGCGATGAGCATGGGTGAAAGTCATCAGCTTCACCCCTGACTTTCACCCAATGTCCTCCGTAACCAAACATCTTTGCCCGATCGATGTCGTCAAAGTGTTGGCTGAAATCGGGGACAAAACCCATATGATATGGACGGCGAAGCCAGGGGAAGCCGTACCCGGCGAGATGGCATAGACGCCACTCCGCGCTGGCTATCTAGAACCTGTTATAGTGTTCTCAGCCCGGCTGCCATCCCCGACGCGAAACGTGGAAGCCCAAGCCGGAGACAGCCGATCGCGTGACCCGTATGGCGTCGAGTTTTCAGTTATTGCAGTTACCGGCCATGCGCACTATATTGACGATCAAGGAGACATCGCCATGGCCAGCCAGATCGTTCATTTCGCCGGATTGTCGGATCGCGACCGTAAGACAGCCTCGCCGTTGCCGAAACTGGTTGCCGGCGACAGGCTGGAACTTCATGTTCGTCATGCAGGTGGCAAGGAACGGACGCTCTCGATCCCACCCTCGGCCGCCGCGGCAGTTGAAGCGCTTTTGGCGCATATGCTGCGTGGCGAGCGCGTCGCCGTCCTAGCCGAAGACCAGGAATTGAGCCCGACCGAGGCGTCGGCCATTCTCGGCATCTCTCGTCCGCTCGTCGTCCTGCGCATGGACCGAGGCGATTTGCCATTCCGCTATGTCGGCAAACACCGCCGCGCGCTCCTGAAAGACGTGCTCGCACTGAAAGCCAGGCTCGAGACGCGGCAGGCGGCGATGGATGCACTTGCCGAAGACACAGAGGACCTCATTCAGACCCATGGCCTCTAACCCGCCCGTCGCGGTCTATGATGCCTGCGTTCTCTATCCCTTCCATCTACGCAACGTCCTGATCCAGTGCGCCTTTGACGGCCTTGTCGAGGCGCGCTGGACCGACGACATCCACGACGAGTGGATGCGTAATCTTGCCGCCAACACACATGAATTGCCCATAGAAC
>NZ_JAKGBU010000106.1:12868-14912 GCF_021555155.1 Rhizobium alarense | reverse complement strand
ATCCGACGAAAAAGAAAGCGGTCAGGGTGGTCCGACGAATTCGCAAAAACCGTCATCGCCCAAATGCGATAGCCCTGGCCGGCAGAGGACATCCCCTTGCCATCGTCTGCCGCCTGTGCCATCTCACGCGCTCTCAGATTTCCCGAGGCGCGCTGACGCAGCCTTTTGTGCGCGAAGCTTTCTCGCGCCGGTTCAACACACTTTGGCGACGACAAGGAGCACGGCGATGGCACGGGCACTCGGGCTCGATTTCGGCACGACGAACACGGTTCTGGCCTTGGCGGACGGTGATGCAGCCACGCGGTCGATGACCTTCGAAAGCAGCGCCGGCGTCACAGACACGATGCGCACGGCGCTTTCCTTCATGAAGGATCCTGTCGTCGGCGCGCAGGCGCTGAAGGTCGAGGCCGGCCAGGCGGCGATCCGCCAGTTCATCGACAATCCGGGCGATTGCCGCTTCCTGCAGTCGATGAAGACCTTTGCGGCCAGCGCGCTCTTCCAGGGCACGCTGATCTTCGCCCGGCGGCACGCCTTCGATGACCTGATGGAGATCTTCCTGCGTCGCCTGAAGGCCTATGCCGGCGACGCATGGCCGGCGGGTCTCTCCCGGGTGATCGCCGGCCGCCCGGTGCAGTTCGCCGGCGCCAGTCCCGACCCGGCGCTCGCCCTCGAACGCTACAATGCGGCGCTGACGCGGCTCGGCTTTCCTGAAATCCACTATGTGTACGAGCCCGTGGCGGCCGCCTACTATTTCGCCCAGACGCTGGCGCGCGACGCAACCGTGCTCGTCGCCGACTTCGGCGGCGGAACGACCGACTATTCGCTCATCCGTTTCGAGCGGAAAGGCGGGCGGCTGAGCGCGACGCCGATCGGCCATTCGGGCGTCGGCATTGCGGGCGACCACTTCGATTCCCGCATGATCGACCATCTGGTGGCCCCGGACATCGGCAAGGGCACCTTCTTCAGGAGCTTCGACAAGCTGCTGGAGGTACCCTCCGGCTACTATGCCAACTTCGCCCGCTGGAACCAGCTCTCGATCTTCGGAACGAGCCGCGAGTTCAAGGACCTGAAGTCGCTCGTGCGGTCGGCGCTGGAGCCGGAGAAGCTCGAGCTCTTCATCGACCTCGTCGAGCACGACGAGGGCTACCCGCTCTACCAGGCGATCTCGGCGACCAAGATGGCGCTGTCGGCAGCCGACGAGGCGGAGTTCCGGTTTCCGCCGCTCGGGCCGGCGGGCCGCAAGATGGTGAAACGTGCCGATTTCGAAGCCTGGATCGCCCCGGACCTCGCCCGCATCGAAGGTGCGCTCGACGAGGTGCTGGACAGGACGAACACGGCGCCGGGCGAGATCGACAAGGTGTTCCTGACCGGCGGCACCTCCTTCGTGCCGGCCGTCCGGCGCATCTTCACCCGCCGTTTCGACGCGGGCCGGATCGAAAGCGGCGGCGAACTGCTCTCCATCGCCCACGGCCTCGCGCTGATCGGCGAAAGCGGGGACATAGCCCAGTGGGCGGCCTGACGGTTGAAAACGGGTGAGATTGCCCATTCCGCCCACCGCCGTGCTTCCCCGTCCGGATCCCGTCCGATAAGGTGGCGGCCATGAACGCCGCCAAAGACCTCCATCCCGCGCAACTCGCATCGCTGCTGCATTTCTATGCGGATGCCGGCGTGGAATGGCTGCTGGAGGAGGAGGCGATCGACCGCATCGCCGAAATGGACACCCTGCGCGCGGCGCAGGCGGGTGGCCGCCGGCAGGCGACGCCGCCGATCGAGCGCACCGAGGCGGCGGAAACCCCCGACCGCGCGGCGGCCCCGCGCAGCGCGCCGTCGCAGGCTCAGCCGCGCAGCACGCGCAGCACGGCGTCCGTGGCCCCGCCCGTCAGCATGCCGGACGGACAGGCCGTGTCGGACGCGGAATTCGCCGCCGCCTCGGCGCGGTCGCTCGAGGAGCTGAAGGCCGCCATGCAGGCCTTCAACGGCTGCAACCTCAAGAACAGCGCGCGCGGCCTCGTCTTCGCCGACGGCAACCCGAAGCCGGACGTCA
>NZ_JAKGBU010000106.1:0-12768 GCF_021555155.1 Rhizobium alarense | reverse complement strand
GGCCTTCAACGGCTGCAACCTCAAGAACAGCGCGCGCGGCCTCGTCTTCGCCGACGGCAACCCGAAGCCGGACGTCATGATCGTCGGCCCGATGCCGAATGCCGACGACGACCGCGACGGCCTTGCCTTTTCCGGCCGGCAGGGTGCGATGCTGGAGCGCATGCTGCAGGGCATCGGCCTGTCCCGCAGCGCGGTGCTGCTCACCAATGTCATACCCTGGCGGCCGCCGGGCAACCGCGTGCCCTCGCCGCGCGAAGCCGACATCTGCCGGCCGTTCATCGAACGCCAGATCGCCCTCGCCGAGCCGAATCGCCTGCTGATTCTCGGCAATTTCGCCGCCCGTTTCTTTTTCGGCGGCCCGGAAACCATCCATCAGGTGCGCGGACTGTGGCGCGAAATCCACATCGGGGGGAGAAGCATTCCCGCCTTCGCCACGCTGCATCCGCAGGATCTCCTGAGCGCGCCGATCAGCAAGCGCCTCGCGTGGCAGGACATGCTCGTATTTCACGCAGGTTTCCCAAACAAACCGTAATACGCCGCTTCTTCATACTTCAAATATTTCAATATGTTAAAACAATATCTAATTTTCTGACGGCGCGGCCGCGACTGTGAATCGTCAATCACCGCCTCAATTATGAACAGTTTATTGCGACAGTCATGCGTATTGCGCATATCAGCCGGCCATAATGTCGCATTGCAAAAATTATGATGCATCGCAATATAAACGGCAGGGAGGGACAGATTTAAGGAACTGAACCATGACTGCCCGCTTCCGGCCCATCCATTCGAGCTTCGAGACGCTCCGCCACGCCGGTCTTCGTCCGGCGAATGGCTACGGCGCCCTTCGCGCCCCGGCCAACGAGCAGCTGACCGCTTCCGGTTATGCCCGCATCAATCGTCCAGTACAGATCTACGCCGACTTCATCCAGCGTTGATTGCCGCGGCGGGCCTTCCGGCCCGCCTCGATGACGAAAGGAAAGCCGATGCCCGCACCCCTCCGCCGACTGATGTCCGACCTTCACGACATCCGCACCGCCGTCAACGCGGCGCGCGAATATGCTGTGCTCGCCTCGCTGCCGCGTGACGCCATCCAGCGCAGCGAGCCGCTGAAGTCCTTCCTGCCGAACTGAGGCACGCTCCGGCGGAATCACTCGCGCCGACGGAGGCTCCGGCGCGCCTCTTCTTTGCGCCAACAGGTGTCGCAATAGACAGCGCGACCCGTCCCGGTTAGAGCCACACTCCTTTCCGAGCCGCGCCGTTCCGGCATGGCCTTCCGCCTGTCCCGGAGCCCCCATGCTGGCGAGCCTCGTCTCCATTTTCAGCCTGATGCTGTCCACCCTGCTGATGATGGTCGCCTTCGGGCTGCAGAGCTATGTCGTGCCGGTGCGGTCCGTCGCGGAAGGCTGGTCGACCGGCATGATCTCGGTGATCGCCACCGGCTACACGATAGGCTTCACCGTCTCCTGCATCGTCACGCCGAAATTCGTGGCGATGGTCGGCCATGTCCGCGTCTTCGTGGCGCTCATCACCCTGTTGGCGATCGGCGTCCTGCTGTGCGCGCTCGTCGTCGACTGGCGCGCCTGGATCCTGTTTCGCGCCGTGTCGGGCTTCGCGATCGCGGGCAGCTACCTGATCATCGAAAGCTGGCTGAACGAACGCGTGACGAACGAGAACCGCGGCTCGGTCTTCTCGATCTATCTCATCACCACCATGGTCGGCACGATCGCCGGGCAGTATCTCGTGCCGCTCGGCGATCCGTCGAACACCTCGCTCTTCATCCTCTGCGGCATCATCTTCTCGGTGGCGCTGCTGCCGACGGCGCTGACCTCCTCGCCGCTGCCGGCGCCGCCGGCGCAGGCCCGCTTCGATCTGGCGCGGCTCTACCGGCGTTCGCCCGTCGCCGTGGTCGGCGCCTTCCTGGCCGGCGCCATGTCGAGCGCCTGGCTCAATCTCGGCGGCGTCTTCACCCAGCGCGTCGGGCTGACGACGGCCGAGGGCGCGACACTGCTCGCCGCCGTGCTCCTCGGCAGCGCGATCTCGCAGATCCCGATCGGTCGGGCCTCGGACCGCATGGACCGCCGCCTCGTCATGGTCGCCTGCGGCCTGTTCGGCGTGCTCGCCAGCCTCGCCATGATTGCCGTCACCGGCACCGCCGCGGTCCTGCTCTATGTCGTCGCGGCCTGCGTCGGCGCCGTGCTCTTCCCGATCTACGCGCTGAACGTGGCGCATGCCAACGACCTGGCGCAGCCGGACGAATATGTCGAGGTCTCCTCGGGCATGCTGATCATTTACGGCTTCGGCACGATTTCCGGCCCACTCGTCGTCGGCCAGGTGATGAACGCCTATGGCCCCGCCTCGCTCTTTGCGGTGCTCGCCGTCTACTTCGCGCTCTACGCCGCCTATGCCGCCTGGCGCATCGCGCGGCGCGACGCCAGGACCGGTCTCGTCGCCAAGACCGACTTCCAGGCGATGTCCGTCCAGCCGCTCGGCGGCGAGGCGGCGGCCGCGGCGCTCAATCCCGATGCCGGCGGCGAACCGTCGATGACCGGCACGACGGCGCCGCAGTGGAAAAATCCCTGAACCTCATCCCTGCGGCGTCATATGCCGCCGCGCCGCCTTGCGGCGGATGCCGAGGCGATGTTCGCGCAGGATGATGAAGATGCCGGCGGAGACCACGATCGCAGTGCCGATGAGCATGGTCGAGGTCGGAACGTCGTCGAACAGCGTGTAGCCGATGACGATGCCGAGCACGATCGAGGTATATTCGAAGGGCGCGATCGTGGAGACGTCGGCATAGCGGTAGCTTTCCGTCAGCAGGATCTGCGCGACCCCGCCGCAGAAGCCTGCAAGCGCCAGCAGCGTCAGCGCCGTCGCGTCGAGCCGCGGCCAGCCGAAGGGCAGCGTCGCGAGTGAGAAGACCGAGGCGGACAGCGAAAAATAAAGCACGATCGTCGGCGTCTTCTCGGTCTGCACGAGCTTGCGCACCAGCACCATGGCGATCGCTCCGAGCGTCGCCGACAAGAGCACCGAGGCCGCCCCCATCGCCTCGCTCGACCCGACACCGCCGGCCTCGAAGAGGGTGAGGCGCGGCCAGGTGATGATCAGCACCCCGGTCAGGCCGATCAGCACGGCCGACCAGCGATAGGGCCCGACCGTCTCCTTGAGGAAGACCGCGGCGATCAGCACGGTGATCAGCGGCATGGCATAGCCGATGGCGATCGCTTCGGGCAGCGGCAGGTGCACCAGGCCGTAGAAGCCGAAGCTCATGGCGAGGATGCCGACGAAGCCGCGCTTGATATGGCCGGCCAGGTCGTCGGTGCGGAAGGCCGCCCGCAACTGGCCGCGCGCGCCCAGGAAGACGGCGATCGGCACGATGGCGAAGGCGGACCGGTAGAAGGTGATCTGCCCGGTGGCGATCCCCTCGCCCGCCGCCTTGATGAGGGTGGACATGCAGACGAAGATGACGACGGAGCAGACCTTGAGCAGGATGCCCTTCATCGGCTGCAATTCGGCGGAGTCCATGGCGGGTACCCGCGTGCCCGGCGGACACGGCATTGGAAGGCGGAAGGAAGTCGCCTGCGGCGAAGCGATCCTCGCAGCATAGGCCGGAGAAGTCGCCCTGTCCGCACAAAACTCATGATGCACCCTGCATAAACCGTGAAGTGTCGCGACGGCGGCGCTGTCGGAGTTAGGACTTTGTCAAATTTCTTGCACTACCATAGGATGCATAAAATTTGGTCAAAATCACATTTCCATCCGACAGTCGCCCCGGCGCGGGCAGGACTTCTCCCATGGCAGACCTCAGGACGAACCCCGCGATCCCCAGACAGATGCATGCCACGCCGCGCCGGATGCGGGCGATCACCGAGAGCATCGGCCGCGACCTGGAGCGCTTCAGCGGCGAGAACAGCAACGTGGCGCGCCAGATCAAGCTCCTGGCAATCAACGCGAGCATCGAGGCGGCGCGGGCGGGCGACGCCGGCAAGGGCTTCGCCGTCGTCGCCAATGAAGTGCAGCGCCTCTCGGACATGTCCAGCGACATCGCGGTGGAATTCGAGCGCAACGTGCTCAGCCGCATCGCGCTTGGCCGCCAGATCTCGGATTCGCTTGTGGATCAGATGGAAGGCGCCCGGTTGACGGATCTCGCCCAGGGCCTCGTGCAGCTCATCGTGCGCAACCTTTTCGAGCGCACGGCGGACGTGCGCTGGTGGGCGACCGACCCGGCGCTCTGGCAGGCGCTGCAAGCGCCCGACGCCGCAGCCTTCAGCCATGCCGCTTCGCGGCTCGCCGTCATCAACCGGTTCTATACGGTCTATCTCGACCTCGTGATGACGGATTCCTCGGGCCGGATCGTCGCGTCGTCGAACGCCGCCTTCGACCGCAAGATCCGCGGCACGAGCCTCGCCTCGGAACCGTGGTTCCGCGCGGCGGCGAAGACGGCAAGCGGCGACGACTATGTGGTCGACCAGGTCCAGCCGAGCCGGCTGCATGACGGGCGGCATGCCATCGTCTATGCGACCGGCATCCGCGAGAACGGGCTTGCCGACGGCAGGCTCGTCGGCACGCTCGGCGTCTATTTCGATTGGGGGAAGCAGGGCCAGTCGATCGTCGAAAAGGAGGCCGGCCTGCCGCCCCATGTCGCCAGCCGTTCGACGGTCATGCTGCTCGACGGGCAGAACCGCGTGATCGCCGCCACGCGGCCCGAACTCATCTTCAGCAATTTCGCGCTCCGGGCCACCGACAACGCACCGCGCGGCAGCTACTACGCCTCCGACGGCACCATCGTCGCCTATGCCAGGACGCTCGGCTACGAGGACTATGACGGGCTTGGCTGGTGCGGCGTCGTCGTGCAGCGCACGGAGGCGGAGACCGACATCCGCGCCG
This sequence comes from Rhizobium alarense, assembly GCF_021555155.1. GTDB lineage: Bacteria > Pseudomonadota > Alphaproteobacteria > Rhizobiales > Rhizobiaceae > Rhizobium_D > Rhizobium_D alarense. The sequence continues at coordinate 7,884 of NZ_JAKGBU010000106.1, read as the reverse complement.
AACTCGGCCTGCGCTGAGCCGCAGGGATCATTCGTCCGCGTTCAGCGCCTGCCAGACCCGCAGCGGCGTCGCGGGCATGTCGATATGGGTTATGCCCTTCGCGCGGTGGAGCGCATCGACCACCGCGTTCATCACGGCCGGACAGGCGCCGATCGTCGCGGCCTCGCCCGCCCCCTTGATGCCGAGCGCATTGGTGGTCGACGGGACGTTGCGCGTGTCGAACCTGAAGAAGGGCAGTGTGTCGGCGCGCGGCATGCCGTAGTCCATGAAGCTTGCCGTCAGGAGCTGGCCGTCCTCGGAATAGGCCGCCGCCTCGCTGAGACACTGGCCGATGCCCTGCACGATGCCGCCATGCACCTGGCCGAGCAGCAGCACCGGGTTCACCGTCAGCCCGAAATCGTCGACCACCTGGTAGTTGACGATCTCCGTGACGCCGGTGTCGGGATCGATTTCCACCTCGACGATATGCGTGCCGTTCGGATAGGTTGCCTCGTCCTGCACGATGTCGGAGACAGCAATCAGGTCGTCTTCGGACTTTGCCGCTCTTGCAATGTCGGCGAAGGAGAGCGCCTGGTCCGTGCCGACGACGCGGGCCTCGCCCGCGACGAGTTCGATATCCTCGACGGACGCCTCCAGTTCATCGCCCGCGATCCGCTTCATCTTCCCGGCAAGGCCTTCGCTGGCGGACGCCACCGAGACGCCGCCGAGCGGGATCGAGCGCGACCCGCCCGTGCCACCGCCGGAGGAAAGCTCCGCCGTGTCGCCCTGCCGCACGATGATGCGATCGAAATCGATGCCGATCTTCTCCGCGATGAACTGGCTGTAGGCCGTCGCATGCCCCTGTCCGTTCGTCTGGGTGCCGATGAAGAGGGTGATCGTGCCGTCGTCGTTGAGCTTCAGCTTCGCGGGTTCCGAACCGGCAAAGGCGCAGGCCTCGACATAGGTCGACATGCCGATGCCGCGGATCAGGCCGCGCGTTGCGGCCTCCTCGGCGCGGCGTTCGAAGCCGGCCCAGTCCGCAAGCTCCATCGCCTTCGTCATGTGGCCGTCGAACTCGCCGACGTCGTAGAGCCGGCCGCCCTGCGTGCGATAGGGAAACTGTTCCGGCCGGATGAAATTCCGCCGCCGCATCTCCTCGCGCGGCAGGCCCATCTCGCGCGCCGCGGTATCGACCAGCCGCTCGACGGCATAGGCGGCCTCGGGCCGTCCGGCGCCGCGATAGGCATCGACCGGCGTCGTGTGCGTGTAGAAGGCGCGGATATGCATGTCGAGCAGCGGGATGTCGTAGACGCCGGTCGCCATGATCGAGGCCATGGTCGGGATCATCGGCCCGTATTGCGAAAGATAGGCGCCCATGTTGGCGTCCATGCGGATCCGGAGCGCCGCGATGCGGCCGTCGGCGTCCATCGCGGCGGCGGCCGTCACGATGCTGTCGCGGCCGTGGCTGTCGGCGACGAAATGCTCGCCGCGCGTCGAAACCCACTTGACCGGCCGGCCGAGTCGGCGCGCCGCCTCGAGCACCAGCGGATACTCTCGGTAATTGAAGGCCTTCGTGCCGAAACCACCGCCGACGTCGGGCGTCACGACGCGGATCGTCTCGGGCGGGACGCGGAAGACATGGTTCGCGAGCGAATCGCGCACCCCGTGCACGCCCTGCGAGCCGCAGGTGAGCGTGAAGGCGCCGGCCGCCGCGTCCCACTCGCCGATCGCGGCCCGCGTCTCCATGTAGTTCGCGACGAGGCGGTTGTTGACGATCGTGATCTCGGTGACGTGCGCGGCGCGCGCGAACGCCTCGGCCACCGGTCCCGCCTCGCCCGTCTGGTGCGTGTAGACGAGGTTGGTGCCGAGTTCCGGCCAGACGAGCGGCGTGTCGGCCCGGTCCGCCGCGGCGAGCACCACGCTGGCCTCCTCCATCTCCCAATCGATCTCGATGAGCTCCGCCGCATCCTCGGCTGCGGACTGGCTCTCGGCGACGACGAAGGCGACCGCATCGCCGACATGGCGTACCCGCTCGCGACAGAGCACCGGCGCGTTTCGCACCTCGTGTTTCGAGCCGTCCGGCTGCGCCGCCCGGGCGAGGCAGGGCACGTCGCCGAGATGCGCCGTCTCCGCGGCGGTCATGACGAGGAGCACGCCGGGTGCCGCGCGCGCCGCCGCGGTCGAGACGATGCGGAAGGCCGCCGCCGCATGGGGCGAGCGCATGACGAAGCCGTAGACTTCCCCGGGCTTGGCGATGTCGCTCGTATAGGCCCCCGCGCCGATGAGCAACGGCAGGTCTTCCTTGCGCAACGCGGAAGCACCCACTCCGAATTTCGGTGCAGCGATTGTCATACGGGTCATGTCCTGGATGTTTCGGGATCGGTCGACGGGCCGGGCAGCCACCGGACTGATTTTAGGGGACCGAACCGAAATGTCGAGTGCGGCCGGCCGGAATCGTTTTCACAACAGCCGGACACGAAAATCGCGGAAAGCACACAACCTGGAAATGGGATGTTAAGCCTATGCGCATAAGAACGTCGAGGCGTTTGAAACAATCCGTCCTTTTTCGACCTGCAAAGTTGCACTAGAACGATACAGGCCATTCGGGACACGAGCAGGAAAAACCATGCGAACAGAGAACGGCCGGATCATCCACCTGGCAGACTACCGCCGGACAGACTTCGTTCTCGAACGCGTCGACCTGACCTTCGAACTCGACCCGACCGCCACGAAATGCACGTCGCGCATGCTGTTCCACCGCCGCGACGACGCAGCCGCGGACGCCCCGCTCGTGCTCGACGGCGACGAGCTGACGATGACCGGCCTGCTCTTCGACGGCATGTCGATGGAGCCGGAGCGCTTCACCGAGGAGGACGACGTCCTCACCATCCGCGACCTGCCTGCGACCGGCTCGTTCGAGATCACCGTCGAGACGGAGATCAATCCCGAAGCCAATACCAAGCTGATGGGCCTCTACCGCACGAACGGCATCTACTGCACCCAGTGCGAGGCGGAAGGTTTCCGCCGCATCACCTATTTCTACGACCGGCCGGACGTGCTCTGCGTCTACACGGTCAACATCATCGCCGACCGGAAGAGCTGCCCGCTGCTTTTGTCCAACGGCAATTTTCTCGGCGGCGCCGGTTACGGCGAAGACCTTCACTTCGCCGCCTGGTTCGACCCCCATCCGAAACCCTCCTACCTCTTCGCGCTGGTTGCCGGTGACCTCGGCGTCGTGGAAGACGCCTTCACGACGATGTCGGGCCGCGAGGTCGCGCTGAAGATCTATGTCGAGCACGGCAAGGAGCCGCGGGCGGCCTATGCGATGGATGCGCTGAAGCGCTCGATGAAATGGGACGAGGAGGTGTTCGGCCGCGAATACGATCTCGACATCTTCATGATCGTCGCCGTCTCCGACTTCAACATGGGCGCCATGGAGAACAAGGGCCTCAACGTCTTCAACGACAAATACGTGCTCGCCGATCCCGAGACGGCGACCGACCAGGACTATGCCAACATCGAGGCGATCATCGCGCACGAATATTTCCACAACTGGACCGGCAACCGCATCACCTGCCGCGACTGGTTCCAGCTCTGCCTCAAGGAAGGGCTGACGGTCTATCGCGACCACGAATTCTCTGCCGATCAGCGCTCGCGCGCCGTCAAGCGCATCGCCGAGGTGCGCCACCTCAAGGCGGAGCAGTTCCCGGAGGATGCCGGTCCCCTCGCCCATCCGGTGCGGCCGACGAAATACCGCGAGATCAACAACTTCTACACGACGACCGTCTACGAGAAGGGCTCCGAGGTGACGCGCATGATCGCGACCATCCTCGGCAGGGACCTCTTCAAGAAGGGCATGGACCTCTATTTCGAGCGCCACGACGGCGATGCGGCGACGATCGAGGACTTCGTCAAGTGCTTCGAGGAGGCGAGCGGCCGCGACCTTTCGCAGTTCTCGCTCTGGTATCATCAGGCAGGCACGCCGCTCGTCAGCCTGTCGAGCAGCTACGACCAGTCGAAGGGCAGGCTGACGCTCGACATCGAGCAGATGGTTCCGCCGACACCCGGCCAGTCGGCGAAGGAACCGATGCATATCCCGCTGCGCTTCGGCCTGCTGTCGGCCGACGGCTCGGAAGCATGCCCCTCCTCCGTCGACGGCGCGGAAATGACCGGCGACGTGCTGCACCTCACGAAGCGCCGACAGACGGTCACCTTCGCCGGCATCGGCGCGCGGCCCGTGGTGACGCTCAACCGCGGCTTCTCCGCGCCGGTCAACCTGCATTTCGAGCAGTCGCCCGCCGACCTCGCCCATGTTGCCCGGCACGACAGCGACCTCTTCGCCCGCTGGCAGGCGCTGAACGACCTCGCCATGCCGAACCTGGTCGAGGCGAGCCGTAGCGCGCGGGCCGGCAAGGCCGTCGAGGTCAATCCGCTTCTCGCCGAGACGCTGGTCATGCTCGCTGCCGACCCGGCGCTGGAGCCGGCCTTCCGCGCCCAGGCGCTGGCGCTGCCGAGCGAAGCCGACATCGCCCGCGAACTCGGCAGCAACAACGACCCGGACGCGATCCGCGCCGGCCGCGAGGCCGTTCTGGCCGCCGTGGCCTCGGCGGGCAAGGCGACGTTCGTGCAACTCTTCGATGCGCACAGCCCGTCCGGCCCCTTCGCGCCGACCGCGGAGGCCGCCGGGCAACGCGCGCTGCGCAACGCCGCACTTGCCTATCTCGCGATTGCCGAGGCCACGCCCGCACGGGCCGCCGGCACCTTCGCCGAAGCCGGCAACATGACCGATCTCAGCGCGGCGCTCACCGTTCTCGCGCACCGCTTCCCGGACGCGGCGGAAACGGCCCGCGCGCTGGAGACCTTCCGCTCGCGTTATGCCGACAACGCGCTCGTCATCGACAAGTGGCTGTCGATCCAGTCGACAATTCCGGGAGAGGCGGCGCTCGGCCGCGTGAAGGCACTGCTCCAAAGCCCGGACTTCAACCGCAAGAACCCGAACCGCATGCGCGCGCTCGTCGGCACCTTCGCCTTCTCGAACCCGACCGGCTTCAACCGGGCCGACGGCGAAGGCTACCGGTTCCTCGCCGAACAGATTCTCGAGATCGACCGCAAGAATCCGCAGCTCGCCGCCCGCATCCTCACCTCGATGCGTTCCTGGCGCTCGCTGGAGGAAGGGCGCGCCGATCACGCGCGCAACGCGCTCCGCCAGATTGCCGCCGCCGACAAGTTGTCGCCGGACGTCTCGGACATCGTCGAGCGGATGCTGAAGGGCTGACACAATCAAGAATTGTGCGACGGAAGCAACATCGACCTCCGCGTCGACACGCCGACTGTGATTTCCCAACCACTAGAAATGGTTAAGAAACTTTTACCTTTTCCTCTGGACAAGCCGAATCACCGATGATTCATTAGGGCAGATTCGGACGAGCGGCGTAACGAATCACCAGAGGATACAGGACAGACATCATGGCGGACGCGCAACGAGGACGCGCAGCCGGCGGGCGGATTCGGCTCAGATTTCCGGGAGTGGCGGCCTGGAAGGACGAGCTGGCGGGACAGGCGAGACTATTCGCCGACCCGGCCGCGCGCCACCTGACACGGGCGGAACCGGTACTCAAACGGTCGATCCCCGTACTCATCATCGCATTTCTGATCGTGGTCGGCATCGCCCGCCTCGTCGGCATTTTCGGTGAGCACCAGCGGATGGACGAGGGTGTGCGCAGCGCGACCGAGATCGCGGCCACGGCCGTCGGCGCCGTCTTCGCGGACAATGCGGATCTCCTTTCCGCTGCCGATCGCGGCGCCGTCGAGCGCGAGCTCGCCACCCACCTGCCGCAGGACAGGCTGCCCGTCGGCACGATGATCCTGTTTTCCGACATGAGCGGTCGGATCTTCGCCGCGTCGCTTTCCGGGGCGCGTTATGTCGGCGGCTCCGTGACGCGCTTTTCGTCCGACGTGGCGGCGGCGCATTATTTCGGCGAGACGAAGGGCGTCAGGCGCGTCGCCATCGGCGGCTCGGAGCACTATGCGGCGCTCGTGCCGACCGCAGCGAACGGCGGCTTCATCCTCGTCGCAAGCCCGCTCGACCGCGTCAACGCGCTCTGGCGCAGCGAGCTGTCGCTCAATGTCACGCTCTTTGCCGGCATGTCGTCGATCCTGCTCGTCATCCTCTATGCCTACTACATCCAGGCGAAACGGGCGCGCGACGCCGATGCGATTTTCGCGGAATCGAACCTGCGCGTCGAGACGGCGCTGGCGCGCGGGCGATGCGGCCTCTGGGACTTCGACCTGTCGAGCCGCCGGCTCTTCTGGTCGCGCTCGATGTACGAGATGCTCGGCATGGCGCCGCGCGAGAACGTGCTGTCCTTCGGCGACGCGGCGCGGCTGATGCACCCCGACGACGACGGCATCTATCAGGTGGCCCGTGCCATCGCGCGCGGCGAGGCGCGGCAGGTCGACCAGGTCTTCCGCATGCGCCACGCCGACGGCCACTATGTCTGGCTGCGCGCCCGCGCCCAGCTCATCCGCATGTCCTCCGGCCGCACGCACATGATCGGCATCGCCATGGACGTGACCGAACAGCACCGGCTGGCGCAGCGCTACCAGGAGGCCGACCAGCGCCTCGCCGACGCGATCGAATGCACCTCCGAAGCCTTCGTGCTCTGGGACAAGAACGATCGCCTGGTGATGTGTAACGCGCATTACCAGCAGGCCTACGGCCTTCCCGACGCGGTGCTGGTGCCCGGAACCGAGCGCATCATCGTGCATGCGGCGGCGGTCCGTCCGGTCATCAACAGGCGCCTCGCCGATGTCGACCGCGAGACGAATTCGCAGATCTCCGAGGTGCAGCTCGCCGACGAGCGCTGGCTGCAGGTCAACGAGCGGCGCACCCGCGACGGCGGCCTCGTCTCGGTCGGCACCGACATCACCATGATCAAGCGCCATCAGGCGCGGCTGCGCGAATCCGAGCGCCGGCTCGTCGCCACGATCAGCGACCTCTCGGCCTCGCGCGCCAAGCTGGAGAAGCAGAAGACCGAACTGTCGATCGCCAATGCCAATTACCAGGCGGAAAAGGAACGGGCCGAGGCCGCCAACCGCGCCAAGTCGGAATTCCTCGCCAACATGTCGCACGAACTGCGCACGCCGCTCAACGCCATCCTCGGCTTCTCGGAAATCCTGCAGAACCAGATGTTCGGGCCGCTCGGCTCGGGGAAATACGACGAATATGCCCGTGACATCCACGACAGCGGCAAGCATCTGCTGAACGTCATCAACGACATTCTCGACATGTCGAAGATCGAGGCGGGCCATATGCGCATCAGCTGCGACCAGACGGATCTGGCGCCGCTCGTCGAGGAGGCCCTGCGCCTGACGGCGGTCCAGGCGGAAAAAAAGAACATCGAGGTCCGGCAGGACGTCTCGCAGGGCCTTGCGCTGATCGCCGACCGGCGCGCCATGAAGCAGATCCTCATCAATCTGCTGTCGAATGCGATGAAGTTCACCAACGACGGCGGCCGGGTGAAGGTGCGGGCCCGCAAGGTCGACGGCGCCGTCACGCTCACCATCGCCGACAGCGGCATCGGCATTCCGAAATCGGCGCTCGCCAAGATCGGCCATCCGTTCGAGCAGGTGCAGAGCCAGTATGCCAAGAGCAAGGGCGGCTCGGGTCTCGGTCTCGCCATTTCCCGCTCGCTCACCCGGCTTCACGGCGGCGCGATGCGCATCCATTCCGTCGAGGGCCAGGGAACGATCGTCTCAGTCCGCATTCCCGAGCGCAACGTCAGGCCGGCGGGCCGCGCCGCAGCAGCCTGATACCAACCTGCACTGATATTGAGCGATTGCGTGGGACCGTCTGCGGTCATCCGGCGAGGAGCATACCGCAGGGCGATGCCTTGGCATCGGTCG